>JAGGAJ010000151.1 GCA_017889845.1 Deltaproteobacteria bacterium | reverse complement strand
CCTGTGGTCGCGACCGCAGGTTCCGGTCCCCCGGGACCGCCCTTTTTTCATTTTATGTTATGGTGCGGTGGAATGCCCGGGTGGCGGAACTGGCAGACGCACGGGACTTAAAATCCCGAGGCCGCGAGGCCGTGGGGGTTCAATTCCCCCCCCGGGCACCAGAATCACCGGGATTTCCACAGCAAAAATTGGTGCCTCAAGGGGGGGCCATGAAAGAAGAGGACGAGGATAACGAGATATCGGCACGCCGGGAAACTGCCATCCAACAATCCGGCAAAGGTTTGCAGGATCTCCTGATCCGCTTGAATACGAAGGAGGATCGGCAGCTTGAGAGGCTGGAGGACGTGGAGAGGCTGACAGATATAATCCACGCGCATCGCGTAAAAAGGGCGCGATCCAAAGAGATCGCCTGCGCCATCATCCGGTTCGTGAAGGAGGAGTGATGGAGGGTCCCGCCGTCACAGAAGCGGGAACGGGAGGGGAACCATGAAGGTGCGCCTGCAGGCTCTTGCGGTCCTGTCGTCCGCCCTGTTCGCCCTGGTGTTCCTGGGCGCGGAGAAACCCCGGCCGAGGGTCGAACCCATCAAGGCCAGGATCGGCGTCATCTCCATCATCACCGGACAGGGCGCCGGGTACGGCGAGGCGATCACGAACGGCATCCGGCTGGCCAGGGATGAGGTCAACGCGAGGGGGGAAGTGTACATCGACCTGAAGATCGAGGATTCGAGCGGCAAGCAGGAGCAGGCCCTCTCGGCGGCCCAGAAGCTGATCCACTCCGAGCAGGTGGTGGCGATCATCGGGCCCACCCTGTCCAACGAGATGAAGGTGGTCGGGCCCGAGGCGAACGCCAGCGGGGTGCCCATCATGGGGACCTCCACCACGGCGAAGGGGATCACCCAGATCGGGAAATACGTCTTCCGGAACGCCCTCCCGGAATCGCAGGCGATCCCGGCGTCCATCGGGATGGCCGTGAAGAAGTACAACCTCCGGCAGGTCGCCCTCCTCTACGGCAACGACGACGTGTTCACCAAGTCCGGCTTCGACACGATGAAGGAGGTCTCCGAGAATCGAAAGCTCCGGATCCTCACCGTCCAGGAGTTCCAGAAGGGGCAGGCGGACTACAAGGCGCAGTTGACGAAGATCGCCTCCCTCCGGCCCGACGCGGTGTTCTGCTCCGCGCTGTACGAGGAGGGGGCGGTCATCCTCTCCCAGGCGAGGAAGATGGGGATCAAGGTCCCCTTCGTGGGGGGCAACGGCTTCAACTCCCCCAAGGTCATCGAGATCGCCAGGGACGCCGCGGACGGCCTCATCGTGGCCACTCCGTGGTTCGTGGACCGGAACGACCCGAAGGTGAAGGCCTTCGTCGCGAAGTACGAGAAAGCGTATGGGAAGAAGCCGGACCAGTTCGCCGCGCAGGCGTACGACGCCTTCCACATCGTTGCGAACGCGCTGAAGGCGGCGGGGGCGGCGGACCGGGACCGGTTGCGGGACGCGCTGGCGGCGACGAAGGACTTCGACGGGGTCCTCGGGAAATTCTCCTTCGACGCGGAGCGGGACGTGGTGATGGAACCCAACGTCCTGATCGTCCAGGGCGGGAAGTTCCGGGTCTTCCAGTGACGCGCGGGGTCGCCGAAGGACCGTGTTCCTCGAACAGCTGATCAACGGCGTCACGCTGGGCAGCATCTACGCCATCGTGGCGCTGGGGTACACCCTTGTCTTCGGCGTCCTCGACATCATCAACATGGCCCATGGGGAGATCTTCATGTTCGGGGCGTTCGTCGGCATGCTCCTCGTGAGCAAGGCGGGCGTTCCCCTCCCCGTGGCGTTCCTCGGAGCCATCGCCGTCACCGGGGCGATGGGATTCCTCCTGGAACGGGCCGCCCTGCGCCCGCTGCGATCCCGCCCCGGTGCGTCGAACCTGGCCTCCCTCATCAGCACCATCGGGGTCTCCATCCTGCTCGAGAACGCCGCCCACCGGATCTTCGGCGCGGGGAACCACCCCTTCGAGACCCCCTTCGCGGAGATCCGGTTCCCGGTCGGACCCGTGAACGTATACCTCGTCCAGGTGCTGATCCTGCTGATCTCCCTGCTCCTGATGGCCGGTCTCGCCCTCTGGCTCTCCCGCACCCGCGGCGGTAAGGCGCTGCGCGCCACCGCGGAGGACCTGACGACCGCGGGGCTCCTCGGGGTCGACACCGACCGGATGATCACCGTCACGGTCGTCATCGCGTCGGCGATGGGCGGGGTCGCCGGCGTGCTGATCGGAATGGCGTTCAACTACATCAACAACCAGATCGGCCTCTCCATGGGTCTGAAAGGGCTGGCGATCATCATCTTCGGGGGAATGGGGAGCGTCTACGGCGCGATGGCGGGCGGCCTGATCCTGGGTCTCTCCGAGACCTTCGTGGTGGCGTACGGCTCCTCCGGCTACCGGGACGCCATCGCCTTCGTCATCATCATCGGGGTCCTCCTCGTCCGGCCGCAGGGCCTCTTCGGGCAGGCGGCCCCCGGGACGGGACACTAGGCGATCCCGATGGAGTGGATCAACCCGTACCACCTCCAGGTGGCGTCGTTCGTCCTCATCAACGTCATCCTCGGCACGAGCATCTACGTCACCCTCTCCACGGGGCAGCTCTCCCTCGGAAACGCTGGGTTCATGAGCATCGGCGCCTACGCCGCGGCGCTCCTGGCCACGAAATACGCCCTCCCGATTCCCGTAGGGGTCGCCGCGGGGGCCCTGCTGGCGGGAGCGGCCGGAGCGCTCGTGGGGATCCCGTCCCTCCGCCTCTCCGGGGTGTATCTCGCCATCGCCACGCTGGGATTCGGCGAGGTGATCCGGGCGGTGGCGATCAACTGGGAGTCGCTTACCGGCGGCGCCGTCGGAATCGCCGCGATCCCGCAGATGGGCCGCGTGGTCCTCGCCGGGGCGAGGGACCTCGGGTTCTCGCCGGCCTCCCTGGGCCTGAAGCCGAACCAGTTCATCAGCCTCACGGTGTTCCTGATCCTGCTGGTCGCCGCGGTCCTGACGGTCGCCTTCTTCCTGCGCCTCGGCCGGTCCCGCGTCGGCCGGGCGTACGCCGCCATCCGGCTCGACGAGCGGGCCGCGGAGGCGTCGGGCATCCCCGTCACGTATTACAAGGTCCTGGCGTTCTCCCAGGGCGCGATGGTGTCCGGTCTCGCCGGGGCGCTCTACGCGCACGCGACGTCCTTCATCAGCCCGGCGGACTTCACGTACCACCGGGCGGTGGAGATCCTGGTCTTCGCCGTCTTCGGCGGGAGCGGGCACATCCTCGGCCCGGCCTTCGGGGCCGCCTTCCTGACCGTCGTTCCCGAGGCGTTGCGGGCCATCAGCCACTACCGGTACATCCTGTACGGTGTGCTCGTCGTGCTGGTGGTGATCTACCGGCCCCAGGGGGTCATCGATCCGCCCCTGCTCCGCCGCATGCGGGGAGACCGGGCCGCGGAGGCCGCGTGAGCGCGCTGCTCGCGCTGGAACGGATCGGCAAGTCGTTCGGGGGCCTCACCGCGCTCTCGGACATCTCCTTCTCCGTGAATCCCGGCGAGATCGTGGGGGTGATCGGCCCGAACGGCGCCGGGAAGACGACGCTCTTCAACGTGATCACCGCCCTCTTCCCGCCCACGGAAGGGTCGGTGGTTTTCGACGGGGAGGCGATCGCCGGACTCCCACCCCACGCCGTCGCCCGCCGGGGGATCGGCCGCACGTTCCAGAACGTGCGCCTCTTCGCCGACATGACCGTGGAGGAGAACGTGATGGTGGGCCGCCACTGCCGCACGCGCGCGGGGGCATTGCGCGGCGTCCTGCGCACGCGGGGGGAACGGGAGGAGGAGCGGGGGATCCGGCAACGGAGCCGGGAACTCCTCGACCTGGTGGGGTTGCCCGGGGCATGCTCCGGGCAGGCGGCGGGAAGCCTCCCGTACGGCCACCAGAGGCGGCTGGAGATCGCACGGGCGCTGGCCGCGGACCCGCGCCTCCTCCTCCTGGACGAGCCGGCCGCGGGGATGAACGAGGCGGAGACGAAGGAGGTGTCCGGCCTGATCCGGAAGGTGCGGGATCTGGGGATGACGATCCTCCTCATCGAGCACGACATGTCGCTGGTGATGAAGGCGTGCGACCGCGTCGTGGTGTTCAACTTCGGACGGAAGATCGCGGAGGGGCCGCCGTCGGCGATCCGGGAGGATCCCGGGGTGATCGAGGCGTACCTCGGGTCCGCGGAAGGGGCAGCGGATGCTTGAGGTCCGCGCCCTGGAAACGTGCTACGGGAAGATCCGCGCGCTTCGCGAAGTGTCCATCGACGTGCCGGGGGGGGCCATCGTCGGCATCATCGGGGCGAACGGCGCGGGGAAGAGCACGCTGATGCGGACGATCGCGGGGGTCCTCGCACCCCGGGCGGGGTCGATCCGCTTCCGCGGGGAGGACATCGCGGGGCTCCCCCCGCACGGGATCCTCCGCCGGGGCGTGGCGCTGGTCCCGGAGGGACGTGCGATCCTCTCGCGGATGACCGTCCGGGAGAACCTGGAGATGGGAGCGTACGTCCGGAGGGACCGCAACGTGCCCGCGGACATGGAACGGGTGATGGACCGGTTCCCGGTGCTGCGGCAGCGCCAGTTGCAGCCTGCGGGGTCCCTCTC
>JAGGAJ010000150.1 GCA_017889845.1 Deltaproteobacteria bacterium | reverse complement strand
TTCGGCCAGGGGTTCTTCGCCTTCCCGTGCTCCCGGAGGATGTCCGGCGCCACCTTGTAGATCATGTTCACCAGCTTGAACATCGGGTAGTCCGGCAGGAACTTCTGGCAGAACTCCATCTGCGAGGTGTACCGCGGGTCGGTCTTGCGCAGCACCGCGTGGCCGTACCCCGGGATGACCTTGCCGCTGTTCAGCGTGTCCCACAGGAACTTCTTGAGCTCCTCCTCGGTCGGGAGCTTCCCGCCCAGCTGCCGGAACACGTCCTGGATCCAGGAGAGGACCTCCTGGTTCGCCAGCCCGTGGAGCGGGCCCGCCAGGCCGTTGATCCCGGCGGAGAGGGAGTAGTAGGCGTCGGAGAGCGCCGAGGCGACCAGGTGCGTCGTGTGCGCCGAGACGTTGCCGGACTCGTGGTCGGAATGGAGGATGAAGTACATCCGCGCCACGTCGTCGTACGGCTTGGGGAACCCCATCATGTGGGCGAAGTTGCCGCCCAGGTCGAGGGCCGGGTTCGGCGCGATCGGGGTGTCGCCCTTGTACTTCATGCGGTAGATGTACGCGGCGATCTCGGGGAGCTTCGCCATCAGGTTCATGCAGTCCTCGTACATCGGGTCCCAGTACTCGGTCTTCTTCATCCCCTCGTTGTACCGCTTCACGAAGATCGATTCCCGCTGCATGGCGAGGATCGCGGCGGAGAACATCGTCATCGGGTGGGTGTCGCGCGGCATCGCCCGGAGGACGTCGAACACGTACTGGGGAACCCGGGAACGGGCCTGGAACTCCTTCGCGACCTCGAGGGACTCCTCCTTCGTCGGCACGTCGCCGGTGAGGAGGAAATAGAAGAACCCCTCCACGTACGGGTAGTCGCTGCCGGGGACCTTCGGGAGCGCGGCGAAGGTCTCGGGGATCGTCTTCCCGCGGAAGCGGATTCCCTCATGGGGGTCGAGGTACGAGATGTCGGTGACGAGGCAGCGGACGTCGCGGGCGCCTCCGATGCACTGGTCGATGGTCACCTGGTCGATGACGATTTTCCCCTGCTCTTTTACGAGCTTCGTCGTGCGGGGACGGTGGGCCTGGATCTTCTCGAGGAGCTTCGCCTTCAGTTTCGACACGGTCGCTGGTCTCCTTTCCTCTTTTTCTGCGATGGCGGTCATTCTCACGGCCTCCTTTCGCGCGGGGATAGGGGATAACCGACCTCCCCCCCGCATGGACAGTTGGAAACCTCCTTTCCGTTTCGCTTAAGGGGTATTACCGGGGGCCTGCAAGCGATGCGATGATGTAGGATCCGGGGCCCGGGAACTGTATACCGTATACAATCTGTATCTGTTTAACAGGAAAGAGTCCGTCAAGTCAAGGACAAAGAAAACCCGTTTGACTGTGTTAAAAATCTGTTGTAGGATTGAGCACTTATAGGCCAGAAACCCATGACGCTCACGGACCGGAAAATCCTCCTGTTCGACGGGGCCTGCGGGACGAACCTGCAGCGGATGGAGATCCCTGCCTCTGCCTGGCACGGACGGGAAGGGTGCAACGAGTTCCTGAACCTCACCGCCCCCGACGTCATCCGGGAATGGCACGCCTCCTTCCTCTCCGCCGGGGCGACGGTGCTGGAGACGAACACCTTCGGCGCCAACGCGGTGGTGCTCGCGGAGTACGGCCTCGAGGGGCGCGTGGAGGAGATCAACCGCGCAGCGGTGGAAAACGCCCGCGAGGCGATCCGCCGGTCCGGCAGGGAGGCGTTCGTGGCCGGATCGATCGGCCCGACGACGAAGCTCCCCTCGCTGGGCCACATCGGCCGGGACCCGATGGCGCGGGCCTTCTCGGAGCAGGCGCGGGCGCTGGTCGAGGCGGGGGCGGACCTGCTGATCGTCGAGACGTGCCAGGACCTCCTGCAGGTGAAAATCGCCCTCCTCTCCTGCTTCGAAACCCTCGAGTCCGTGAAACGGGACGTCCCCGTGATGGTGTCCCTGACGATCGAGAGCACGGGGACGATGCTGGTGGGCACGGACGTGGCCGCCGCCCTCACGGCGATCGAGCCGTTCCCCGTCTTCTCCATCGGGCTGAACTGCGCGACCGGCCCGGAGGGGATGACGTCCCACATCCGGCACCTGTGCCGGCACTACCGGGGACGCGTTTCCTGCATCCCCAACGCCGGGATCCCCCAGGTGGTGGACGGCAGGACGCACTACCCGCTCTCTCCCGAAGCGTTCGCGGCGCAGCTTGCCGCCTTCGTCCGCGAGGAGGGCGTTTCCATCGTGGGCGGCTGCTGCGGCACCACGCCGGAGCACATCCGCAGGCTTTCCGAGGCGCTGGCGGGGGTCTCCCCGGCGGAGCGGAGCGTCGCGGAGAGGCCGTCGCTGTCCAGCCTGTACCAGGCCGCGGAGATCCGCCAGGAGATCCCGCCGTTCCTGATCGGCGAGCGGGCGAACGCGAACGGCTCGAAGCGGTTCCGCGACCTCCTGCTGGCCGACGATTATCCGGGCGCTCTCCGGATCGCCCTCGAACAGCAGGAGGACGGCGCGCACGCGGTGGACCTGTGCACGGCGTACGCGGGGCGGGACGAGGTGGCCGACCTCTCCGCCATGGTCCGGCTCTTCGCCCGGTCGGTGCAGATCCCCACGGTGATCGACTCCACCTCCCCGGAATGCATCGAGGCGGCGCTGCGGATCCACCCGGGGCGGTGCCTGATCAACTCCGTGCACCTGGAGGACGGGGGAAAGAACCTCGACCGGGTCTGCCGCCTGGCGAAGAAGTACGGCGCCGCGGTGATCGCGCTGACGATCCACGAGAAGGGGATGGCGATGACGGTGGAGGAGAAGGTGGCCACCGCGCGCGCGATCCACGACCTCGCCGTGGGCCGGTACGGCCTGCGCCCGCACGACCTCCTGTTCGACGTACTGACCTTCACCATCGGGTCGGGGGACGCCACCCTCCTCGACGCGGCGGCGGCCACCCTCGCGGCGATCCGGCGGGTGAAGGAGGAGCTCCCGGGGGTGTTCACCGTCCTGGGGGTCAGCAACGTCTCCTTCGGCCTCTCCCCGGCCTCCCGCAGGGTCCTGAACTCCGTCTTCCTCCACGAGGCGGTGGCGGCGGGGCTGGACGCGGCGATCATCGACGCGGGGAAGATCCTCCCCATGTCGAGGATTCCCGAGGAGGACCGGGAGGTCTGCCTCGACCTGATCTACAACCGGGCGAAGGGCCCCGACACGTCGCCCCTGGCCGCCTTCATCCGCCACTTCTCCGACGCGAAGCCCGCGAAGGAGGGGTCGGCGGCGGGCCAGAACCTCCCCGCCCTCACGCCGGAGGAGGAGATCGCGGAGAAGGTGGTGGCGGGCGACAAGGAGGGGCTGGAGGACATCCTGGCGATCCTCCTGTCCCGCCGCCCCGCCGCGGGGATCATCAACCAGCTCCTGGTGCCCGCGATGCGCCGCGTGGGGGACCTGTTCGGACGCGGGGAGATGCTCCTCCCGTTCGTGCTGCAGTCCGCGGAGGTGATGAAGCGCGCCGTGGACTGGCTCGCCCCCTTCATGGAGAAAGCGGACCGGGAGGGCGGAGTCAAGGTTCTCCTCGCCACGGTGGCCGGGGACGTGCACGACATCGGGAAGAACCTGGTGGACATCATCCTGTCGAACAACGGGTACCGGGTGTTCAACATCGGGATCAAGGTGCCCGCGGAGACGATCATCGAGAAGGCGCGGGAGCACCAGGTGGACGTGATCGGCCTGTCGGGCCTCCTGGTCAAGTCCGCCCTGGTGATGAAGGAGAACATGCCCCAGTTCGCCGCGGCGGGCCTCCGGGCGCCGGTTTTGCTGGGGGGTGCGGCGCTCACGGAGAAGTTCGTCGCGCAGGATTGCGTTCCCGGCTACCCTGGGCCCGTGGTGTACTGCGCGGACGCCTTCGCGGGCCTTTCGGCGATGCGGGCCTTCGAGGCGGGGACCCTCTCCTCCACTGTCTTCGACCCCGTCGCCACGGCCCCGGCGATGACTCCCGGGCCGCGGGGGGCCGCCGTTTCGCGGGACAACCCGGTGCCGGCGCCGCCGTTCCTGGGAAGGCGCCACGTGACGGACATCGACCCGCGGGAGCTGTTCCCCTACGTGAACGAGCAGGCCCTCTTCCGGGGCCGCTGGGGGTACCGGCGCGGCAAGATGACGGCGGAAGGGTACGCCGACCTGGTCCGCGAAAAGGTCCGTCCCCTGTTCGAGGAGCTGAAACGCCGCGGGGTCGGGGAGGGGCTGCTCCGGCCGCGGGTCGCCTACGGGTATTTCCGTGCCTTCGCGGAAGGGGACACCCTCGTGGTGGAGCACGAGGGGCGGTCCTTCCCGTTCCCCTTCCCGCGCCAGAAAAGCCCCCCCCACCTGTGCATCGCCGACTACTTCCGGTCACGGGAGGACGGGGGCGACGTGGCGGGCTTCTTCGTCGCCACCATCGGAGAGGAGATCGGGCGCGCGGCGCAGGTGCTTTTCGCATCCGACCGGTATCACGACTACCTGATGCTCCACGCCTTCGGTGTGGAGGTCACCGACGCGCTGGCGGAGTACTGGCACGAGGCGATGCGGCGGGAACTCGGGATCGCCGGCGACCGGCCGGCGTCCTTCACCGGGTACGTCGTCCAGGAGTACCAGGGGTCGCGGTACGGTTTCGGGTACCCCTCCTGCCCGGATCT
>JAGGAJ010000149.1 GCA_017889845.1 Deltaproteobacteria bacterium | reverse complement strand
CCTCGTTGTCCTTGCCGACCGGCCGGCCGATCCACTTGATCCGTCCCGGAGTGTTGGAGCCGATGAAGCTGGAGCCTCCGAGAAGGACCTTTCCGTACTCGCCGTCATCCAGCAGCCGGATATGGCCGCGGTACTTGTAGTGCGGGAACTCGCACACCTCGTCGAGGAACGACACGCCGCCCGACGCCACTTCCTCCTCCTGCAGCGCCGTCTCGCACTCGTTCCGCGTGCAGTCCTTCATCCACTCGACCAGGGTGGTGTACGTCTCGACCTGCTGGTAGTGCGGGAGCCGGTCGGTGACGACCTTCAGCTGGGGGTCCTCGACGATGTGCTGCTCGAGGAACGGCTTCGCCTTCCCGGCGGTCCGCCAGATCCGGAACCAGAGCCGGTCGTGCCCGCCGCCCACCATGATCTGCCCGTCCTTGCACGGGTTGACCGCGTAGATGTTGATCGCAAGGTCCCAGTTGCCGTAGCGGGGCCGGACGGAGCCGTCCATCCCGTTCCACGCCCAGTTGTAGTCGATGATCCGGATGACGCCTTCGGCCCCCGTGCATTCGACGAACTGGCCGTGCCCGAGGAACTTCTCCCGGGCGTAGAGGGCCGCCATCGTGCCGATCGACGCGAAGGTGCCGCCGACCTGGTCGCACAGCCACCACCCCGAACGGGTCGGGGTGCCGCCGAAGGAGACCGGGGCGCCGGTGCCGTGGACGAAGCCCATCGAGCACTGCGCGACCGGGTCCATCGCGCCGGGCTGGTCTTTCAGGGGTCCCCACTGGCCGCGCTGGCCGACCCACAGGTAGACCAGGCGCGGGTTGATCTCGGAGAGCTGCCGGTAGCCGATCCCGAGCTTGTCAAAGTGCCCCGGGGCGGCGTTCTCGATGAGGACGTCGACCTGCGGGATGATATTCTTCAGCAGTTTGCGTCCTTCTTCAGTCTCGACGTTCAGCGTGATCGAGAACTTGTTCCGGGCCTCCGCCAGGAACCGGGCGCCGCACTTCTCCCCGTCCTTGGAGGTGAACATGTACTCCTCGCGGCCGAAGGGGGTTAGCTTGCGAAGCGGGTCGCCGCCGGGCGGCTCGACCATGATGACATCGGCGCCGAGCTCCGAGAAGTGCGAGGAGCACCAGTGACCGATGATCATGTTGGTGGTCATATCCAGCACGCGGATCCCCTGCAGCGACTCGGGCTTGTCGGCGTTGAACTCCTGGCGGACAGCCGACTCCACCCAGAGGCTGTATTCCTTACGTTTCTCGTCCACGCCAGCGTAGACTTCGTCCACCGTCGGCACCGGGACGGCCGGCCAGTCTAGGACTTTGATCTTGGGCCGCTTTTTTTCGGTACGCCAAGTTTCTGCCATTCTTACCCTCCTCCTGAGATTTGCTCGCCTTGCTGGCTTCCGGAAGAAGCCAAGGTGTTCCCCTGCACGACCTGCCGTCAGTCCGTTGCCTGTGTCGATCACCCCCCTTTCTGTTGGAGAATCAGGAAACGCCCTCCCCTTCATGGAACGATTGGGCGGATTGGCAAAAGCCGCCGAAAATCGAGGGGTTCCACGAGAGAGTCGGCGCGGATTTATAAATGCGTTTTATTTGTACCCCAATATCGAAATCCGTGTCAAGGGTTTTTTTGCAGTTAAAACACATTTTGATTTTCCTTCTGCTCAATATACCGCATTCCGGCGTTATTGCGTCCGCCGCAAACGTTTTAGGATCAGATGGCACCCCACCGTACCGTATGCGATGCCGTCCCGGTTCGGTGCGATCAGGGGAACCGAGGAGACCAGCTCCCATCCCTGCTCGCCCGCTTCCTTCAGCCACCCGATGTCCGCCGTCAGCCCCTCGGGCGTGTCCTTGAACATCATCATTCTGTCATTGTATTCGAATATCATTCCTGTTTACCCCCTTCCCCGGTCTTTTCGGGGTTCCGTTCCGGTAACCCCGTCGCGTCGGCGATCTTTTTACGGATCGCGTGGTACGTCGCTTCCCGCTCCTCCCCGCGCTGCCCTGCCATCCGGGTGCACGACAGGGTGACGAGGTCGTACAGCTTCTTGATCCGTTCCCCTTCCCCTTCGGCGCCCAGCCGCGTCAGGATCTCCCCGTGGTCCGCCACGAACCGCGCGTCGGTCAGCAGGGCGATCTGCCGTCCCGCGTCGGAGAGGGCCTGCTCGCCTTCCGCGTGGAGGAACCGGGCGAGGTGCCGCGCCATCATCGCCGCGTCCATCACCCCGTTGTCCCGTCGGAGGTGTCCGACGCGCTCCTCCTCGGGCATCAGCTTCCACACGAGGTACTCCACCGGCTTCGTCATCGCCATCCGGCCGGTGCCGTACCGTTCGATGAAGTAGTTGATCGCCCTGTCCAACCCTTCCGCGATCGCGACGATCAGTTCGCGCAGCCCCTTTGACGGCATTTCATAGAAGGAAGGATACTTCGAGAAGAAGGGGCCCACGATCCGGCGGGTCTCCTCGGCCGTCAGCAGGTCGAGGTGGACCAGCGCGGAGAGGCGCAGGTCCTTGAGCGACATCGTCGCGAGGGTGTTCTTCAGCTCCCGGAGGCGGTATTCCGGCGGAATCTCCCGCGGGTGCTTCTCCATCGGGGGGCCCAGAAGATCTTCCGGCTCGGCGGGCAGCCCCGCCACGGCCCCGGCGAGCGTACGGAGCTCCCGGAGCAGCGCCTCCGTCTCCTCCGTCGACGTCGCCGCCACGGCCTTCGCGATCTGCAGAGCGATCCCCTTCGCCGCGTCCCGAAGCCGCGCTTCGGAAACGGACCGCAGCCGCCCGAGGAGGTCGTAGTACAGGGAGAATTCGAGGACCCCCTCGTTGAAGGCGGGGTCGGAGAGCATGTAGGGACGGAACAGCATCGCCGCGCGGGCGATCTCCCGGCGCAGCTGGAGAGGGGTCACGTCCACGAGGCGGTCCGCGATCCGGGGCCACTTCTCCCGGACCGCCATCTCCTGGTACTCCTCCTGGGTGAGGTACGGCGGCTCGTGCCGCTCGCCGTCCCGCTTCTTCTCCTCGAGCTCGGCGACTGCGTACTCCGTGTAGGCGGGGACGAAGTTCCGCGCGAAGTCGCGCAGCTCCAGCTCCGACATGTGCTCGCTGTACCCGGAGAACATCTTCCCCCGGGTCTCCTCGTCGAGGCAGTCGCCGAAGAGCCGCATCGTGAAGCGCAGCTGCGGTTCCATCAATTCATCGAGCTTCCCGAGAATGTTATCTCCCCGATCCTCGAGGCGCCTGCGAACCAGCTCGACGTACGACTTCACCCGGTGGTCCTTTCCGTGAGACTGAACAGATCGTGGAACGCCTTGAGCACTTCCCCCTTGCGCTCCTTGGGGAAGTCCCAGGTGGCGGACACCATCGAGCCGGTAAAGGGGAAGTCGCTGTCCTCCTCCTCCCCGCCGCACGAGCCGCCCTTGACCACCTGCGGGGGCGAAGACGGGGGGGCCCCCAGCGCGCCGGAGACGCTTTCGAGGAGCGCCTCCCCGTCCCTCGTGTTGGACGCCTGCACGGTGCAGTAGGTGGAGATGACGGAGACGAAGCACGGGAGCAGGTCGCCGCCCGGCGTCTTAACCAGGGCGTCGAGGTTCCACTGGGCCGCGGATTCGCGCACCGCCGTATTCTTGCAGGAAAGAGTCACGTGGCCTCCGACGCCAGCTTCTTCCGCAAAATGTGGATCATCGCCTCCGCGTCGTAGGCCAGCGCGCCGCTGTCGTGGTACAGGTCCCCCAGCCAGTCCCCGATGTGGGCCCGGAACTCCTCGTGGATCTCCCCCTCCCCGTCGAACACGAAAACGACGATCCGGCGGTCCTCGCCGTCGTAGAAGCGGAACGCGCCCTTTCCTTCCGGCACCTCGACCAGGTCGATGGCCACCACGTCGTCGGCCACCAGGTCGAAAGCCCGTTTTACTTCGGATATCGTGCGGATGAGCCCACCAATGGAAACTTCCTGCCTGCCGGACCAGAGGGGGCCGAACCGCTCCTCGATGATTTCCTTGTCCCGGATGCCCACGGCGGTACCCCTTTTCTCGCGGGACCCGGATAGGTCCCGAATAAAACAGGAAGAGCGGGAGGAAGATATCCTTGTACCGCTTCCATGCCCGCCCTGTCAAGCCGTTCCATAATGGCGTTTTGCGGATTCCTGAAAACTCCCGGATTTCCCACGCATTTCCTTGACACGGCCGGGAGGGGCGGGTACAATTTCCGCTCTTTCCCGAACAACTCCCCGCAAGGAGGCAAGAGGCTCCCGTGGCCCCGTTGAAGACGAAGACCTCGAGCAGACTGTTCGCGCTGGCGAAAACGCTGATCCCCGGCGGGGTGAACTCCCCCGTCCGGGCCTTCCGCTCCGTCGGGGGGACCCCGCTGTTCATCGAGCGGGCGAAGGGCGCCACCGTCCGCGACGTGGACGGGAACACCTTCATCGACTATGTCGGATCCTGGGGCCCCATGATCCTGGGGCACGCCCACCCGAAGGTGGTGGCGGCGATCCGGGCGGCCGCCGGCCGGGGCACGAGCTACGGCGCCCCCACGCCCGGCGAGGTGGGGCTGGCACATCTGATCCGGAAGGCGTTCCCCTCCATCGAGAAGGTGCGGCTGGTCTCCTCGGGGACCGAGGCGGCGATGAGCGCGGTCCGCCTGGCGCGCGGATACACGGGACGGGACAAGATCGTCAAGTTCGA
>JAGGAJ010000148.1 GCA_017889845.1 Deltaproteobacteria bacterium | reverse complement strand
TACGGCGAGGTCACCATCAACATCAGCCCCGAATCGATCTACACCGGCGCCCTCGGGGGGGCCGCCTTCGCCCTCCGGGCGGTACTCCAGTAACGGGAGGATACGCATGGCCCTTTCCATCGGCATCGACGTCGGCTCCGGCGTCATCAAGACCGCCCTCTTCCGGGTGGAAGGCGGGAATCCCGAGTGGCTCGCCCGGTGGGACGCCCGCATCCGGCAGCGCGTCGCGTTCCGGCTCGTCGAGGATTCCCTCGAATACGTCCTCGGGAAGGCCGGGATGAAGCGGGAAGAGATCGACTACGTCGCCACCACCGGCGAGGGAGAGAGCTTCGAGGGCGCCACGGGGCATTTCTACACCATGACCACCCATGCCCGCGGCGCGCTCTACCTCAACCCCGAGGCCCGCGCGGTGCTCGACATCGGAGCGCTGAACGGACGCGCCATCCGCATCGACGGGCGGGGGAAGGTGCTGAACTACCGCATGACCAGCCAGTGCGCGTCGGGGTCCGGCCAGTTCCTCGAGAACATCTCCCGGTACCTCGGCATCGCCCAGGACGAGATCGGGGCCCTCTCCCGGAAATCCACGAACCCGGAGAAGGTCAGCAGCATCTGCGCGGTGCTGGCCGAGACGGACGTCATCAACATGGTGTCGCGGTCGATCCCTCCCAGCGACATCCTCCGGGGCATCCACGAATCCATGGCCGATCGCCTGATCAAACTGCTGAAGTCGATCGAGGTCCAGCAGGGCGTGGTGATGATGACAGGCGGCCTGGCGCTCGACACCGGGCTGGTCCAGGCACTGCAGGACGGCATGGAAAAACAGAAGATGGGGACCCGCGTGGCGACCCATCCGGATTCCCTCTACGCCGGCGCCATCGGCGCGGCGTTGTGGGGGGCTTTCCGGCACGAGAAGCTGAAGGCGCTCGGCCTGTTGCCGAAGGCGTCCTGACCGGTAAGGCCGCAGACAATATCCCGCCGGCAGTGGCCGGGGGAAACAAGGAGAACGGAATGGGCGCGACGACGGAACTGACGGATTACATGGGATTCCAGGGGCTGCTGACCGACGAGGAGAAGCTGGTGCGGGCGACGGCCCGGCAATTCGTCAACGAGGAGGTGCTGCCGATCATCGACCATCACGCCCAGAACGAGACCTTCCCGGCCCACCTGATCCGGAAAATGGGGGAGCTGGGTTTCTACGGGCCGACCCTGCCGGAGAAGTACGGGTGCGCCGGTCTCTCCAACGTCGCCTACGGCCTGCTGATGTACGAACTGGAACGCGGGGACTCGGGCCTTCGAAGCCTCGCCTCGGTCCAGGGCTCGCTGGTCATGTACCCCATCTTCGCTTACGGCAGCGAGACCCAGAAGGCGCACTGGCTGCCCCGGATGGCCACCGGCGAGGCGATCGGCTGCTTCGGCCTGACCGAGCCCGACTTCGGCTCCAACCCCGCCGGCATGCGCACGAAGGCCGTACCCGAGGCGGGCGGCAAGTGGCGCATCAACGGCTCCAAGATGTGGATCACCAACGGGAGCGTGGCCGACGTGGCGGTGGTGTGGGCGAAGACCGACGACGGGATCCGCGGGTTCCTGGTGGAGAGGGGCACTCCCGGGTTCTCGGCCCCACAGATGAAGGGGAAGTGGAGCCTGCGCGCCTCGGTGACTTCCGAACTGATCCTCGAGGACGTCGTCGTCGACGGGGAGAGGAGCCTGCTGCCCAACGTCAAGGGGATCAAGGGGCCGCTGGGATGCCTGACCCAGGCCCGCTACGGCATCGCGTGGGGGGCGCTGGGCGCCGCCGACGCCTGCTACCAGACCGCCCTCGAGTACGCCCTGAACCGCATCCAGTTCGACAAGCCGATCGCGTCCTACCAGCTGCAGCAGAGGAAGCTGGCGGAAATGGTCACCGAGATCACCAAGGGGCAGCTCCTCGCCCTGCACCTCGGCCGCCTCAAGGACCAGGGGAAGTACACCTTCGCCCAGGTCTCCATGGCAAAGATGAACAACGTCAACGTCGCCCTGCAGATCGCGCGGACCGCCCGGACCATGCTGGGAGCCAACGGCATCATGGGCGAGTACCCGATCATGCGCCACGCGAACAACCTGGAGTCGGTGTACACCTACGAGGGGACCCACGACATGCACCTCCTGATCGTCGGCCAGGAGGTCACCGGGATTTCCGCCTTCCGGGGCTGATCCCCGGGAAAGGGGTCCGGGCGGGTCAGACCCGCTCGAGGATCAGCGCGATTCCCTGCCCCACACCGATGCACATGGTGCAGAGGGCGTAGCGGCCCCGAATGCGGTGCAGCTGGACCACGGCGGTGGCCACCAGGCGCGCGCCGCTCATCCCCAGGGGGTGCCCCAGGGCGATGGCCCCGCCGTTGGGGTTCACGTGGGGGGCGTCGTCGGGCAGCCCCAGCTCCCGCATCACGGCCAGCCCCTGCGCGGCGAACGCCTCGTTCAGCTCAATGACGTCCATCCGGTCCATCGCCAGGCCGGCCATCGCCAGCACCTTGCGGGTGGCCGGGACGGGGCCGATCCCCATGACCCGCGGCGCCACCCCGGCCGTGGCCATGCCGACGATCCGCGCCCTGGGCGCGAGCCCGTGCCGTTTCGCGGCCTCTTCCGACGCGACAAGGAGCGCGCAGGCGCCGTCATTGATGCCGGATGCGTTCCCCGCCGTCACCGTCCCGTTGGTCCGGAACGACGGCTTCAGCTTCGAAAGCCCCTCCCGGGTCGTGTCCGGCCGGGGGTGCTCGTCCCGGTCCACCGTGACGTCGGCCCCTTTTCTCTGCGGAATGACAACCGGCACGATCTCCTCCGAGAAGAACCCTTCGGAGACGGCCCGGGCGGTCCGGAGCTGGCTCGCGAGGGCGAAGGCGTCCTGGTCCTCCCGCGAGACGCGGAACTGCTCCGCCACATTCTCGGCGGTCTCCCCCATCGAGTCGATCCCGTACTGCTCCTTCATCAGGCGGTTGACGAAGCGCCACCCGATGGTTGAATCGAACATCTGGACGCCCCGGTCGAACGGCTGCGCCCCCTTGCTCATGACATAGGGCGCCCGGGACATGCTCTCGACCCCGCCCGCGACGACGAGCTCCGCCTCCCCCAGCCGGATTGCCCGCGCGGCGGTCCCGACCGCGTCCATGCCGGAGCCGCACAGCCGGTTGAAGGTCACCCCGGGCACCTCCGGGGGGAGGCCCGCCAGCAGCCCCGCCATCCGCGCAACGTTGCGGTTGTCCTCCCCTGCCTGGTTTGCACAGCCCAACATCACGTCGTCCACCCGGCCCCAGTCGACGCGGGCGTTGCGCCGCATCAGCGCCCGGATGGGCAGCGCGGCCAGGTCGTCGGTCCGGATACCCGACAGGCACCCGCCGTATGACCCGATCGGGGTGCGGACGGCGTCACAGATATACGCTTCGCGCATGAGGTTCCTCCCGTGTTGCGCCGGTACCCTTCCCGCCGCCGCGGGATGCGGGTATTTTGGTTCCGGGCGGGTTTTCCCATGACGACAATTCAGGGATTATGGTACCTTAATACCTTATTGATCGTCAATACGCGCCGGAGCCTTGGACGGCGGCGCACCCAGCTTACATTACCCGAAGGGGGGCATCCGATGAAAACGATGGCGTCTTTTCTGGCGACGGTCGTCCTGGTTTCCTGCACGGCGTTTTCCGGCTTCGCGGGCGACACGATCAAGGTGGGGCTGGTGGACACGTACACCGGACCCGCGACGACCTTCACCAACGATGTGCTCGACGGGTTCCGGCTGGCCACGGAGCGGATCAACGCGAAGGGCGGCGTGCTCGGGAAGAAGATCGAGCACGTGACGCGCGACGACAAATTCAAGCCCGACATCGGGCTGACGATGGCGAAGGAACTGATCCTGAAGGAAAACGTCGACATCCTCATGGGCACGATCAACAGCGCGACGGCCCTCGCCGTGTCCGACCTTTGTAAAAAGGAGAAGGTCCCCTTCCTGGTGACCTTCTCGAAGAGCGACAAGATCACGGGGGAAAAGGGCCACCGCTACGTCTTCAGCCTGAACGAGAACACGGAGATGGCGGGCCGGGCGGCGGCGAAGGTGCTCGCGGCGAAGCCGTACGTGAAATACTGGATCGCCGGCGACGACTACGAGTACGGCCACGCGATCGCGAACGGCGTGTTCGACCACCTGAAAAGCCTGAACCCGAAGGTCCAGCTGCTCGGCCAGTCGTGGTGGAAGGTGGGCGAGACCGACTTCACCCCCTACATCACGCAGATCCTCGCGGCGAAGCCGGACTTCGTGATCGTCGCCACGGGCGGCGCGGGCATGGTCAATTTCCAGAAGGCGGCGCAGTCCACGGGGTTCAACAGGAGGGTGCCCTTCTACCAGCACACGGCGATCGAGCTCTCGACGCTGTTGCCCCAGGGGCCGAACGCGCCGGAAGGGGTCTACGGGACGGCGAACTACCTCTTCTACTACCCGGACACGAAGGAGAACAGGGCCTTCGTCGACGAGTTCCGGAAGGCGTACAACCGCTACCCCAAGAGCGGCGCCCTCTACGGGTACATGGCCGCGGAGTTCATCGCGAAGTCGTTCGAGAAGGCAGGGAAGGTCGACCGGGAGAAGTTCATCGACGCGATGGAAGGCATGGCGATCGACAGCCCCGTGGGTCCGCTTACGATGCGGGGGTGCGA
>JAGGAJ010000147.1 GCA_017889845.1 Deltaproteobacteria bacterium | reverse complement strand
CGCCTCCGTCAGCGCCGTCTTCTCCCGGAGGGGGAAGGCGACGTTCTCGAACACGTTCATGGAGTCGAACAGGGCGCCGGTCTGGAAGAGCATCCCGAACCGGTTCCGCACCCCGTCGAGTTCCCGCCGGGAAAGCCGGTTGATGTCGACCCCGCCGACGAGCACCTGCCCCCGGTCGGGCTTCATCAGCCCGATCATGTGCTTGAGGATCAGGCTCTTTCCGGCCCCGGAGAGGCCGATGATCGCGGTGATCCGGCTCCGGGGGATCTCCAGGGAGACCCCGTCGAGCACCTTCTGGCCGTCGAGCGTCTTCTCCACCCCGATCAGGCGAAGGATCGGCTCCTGATCCCCCCCGGTGTACGGGTCGAGGGCGCAGGGCTCGCAGATCACGTTCCTCCCCGGGGGCCCCCCGGTCACAGGAGCACCGAGGTGAGGAAATAGTCGCAGACCAGCACCAGCACCGAGGAAACGACCACGGCCGAGGTGGTCGCCTGGCTCACCCCCTCCGCCCCGCGTCCCGTGAAATACCCCTTGAACGTGCAGACCCAGCCGATCAGCAGGGCGAACGCCAGGGACTTCCAGATCCCGTTGGTGACGTCTACCAACTCCACGTTCGCCTCCATCTGCCCGAAGAAGAGCCCCGCGTTCACCCCCAGGAGCTTCACGCCTACCAGGTACCCCCCGAAGATCCCGATCACGTCGAAGATCGCCGTCAGCAGCGGGACGGACAGGAGCAGCCCGAGGAGGCGGGGCGCCACGAGGTAACGGATCGGGTCGATCCCCATCGTCTCGAGGGAGTCGATCTGCTCCCCGATCCGCATGATCCCGATCTCCGCCGTCAGGGCGGAACCGGCTCGCCCGGTGACCATCAGGGCGGAGAGCACCGGCCCCAGTTCCCGGATGAGGGAGAGGGCGATCACGGAGCCGAGAACCCCTTCCGCCCCGAACCTCCGGAGGGTGTTATACCCCTGGAGGGCGAGTACCATCCCGGTGAAGGCGGCCGTCAGGACGATGACCAGCACCGACTTCACCCCGATGAAGTGGACCTGCTTCACGATGTTGCCCGCGCGATACGGGGGCGTCGCCGCGCGGGCGAAGGACACCCCGAGGAATACCCCCATCTTCCCGAGCGCTCGGGTGGCCCGGATCGCCCCGCCCCCCAGCGCCTCCGCAACGGCAAGAATCAATCCCGGCCCCCTCCTGCGGGTATATCCACTTTGGCCGGACCACTGCCCGGTCCGGGGAAACCATGCAGGATATAGATAGCGGCGGGCCTCCGAAGGTTGCTTTATTTTGTATCCAATCGCGGGAAGGGGGAATCTGAACGGTGTGTGAAGGAGCCCGATGGGAACCGCGATCCCGTGTCGTTTCGCAACGGTCCTCGCCGTCACCGTATTCCTCGCCGCCACGGGAGTATCCCGGGAGGGCATGGCGGACGGGCAAACCGGGGTCCGGCCGCCCTTCCCCGCAGTTGACAACGCGGCGGACAAGGTCGTCGCGGCGACCCTGCCGTGGCGGATCCCCGGCCTGACGTCTCCACCCGCGGACCCGGCGCACGCGGCGGTAATGGACAACGCGGCAGCCACTCCGTGGCGGATCGACGCCATCGGGCGGTCCCCGGGGACCATCACCGGGGAAGACGGGGAAACGGAACTCAGGGAGCCTGACTTCGGGCGGGAGCCTCCCCCCGCGGCCGTCTTCGACCCGATCGAGCCGGTCAACCGGGCGATATTTTTCGTGAACGACAAACTGTATCTTTGGCTCCTCAAGCCGGTCGCGCAGGTGTACAAGAACGTCGTCCCGGAAGGGGCCCGCGTCGCCGTGCGCAACGTGTTTCTCAACCTGGGGACGCCGATCCGCGCGGTGAACGCCCTGCTGCAGGGGAAACCTGCGGCGACCGGGACGGAACTGCTCCGCCTCGTCATCAATTCGACTCTCGGCTTCGGCGGCATGGTCGACGCGGCAAACGAGTTCCACCTCGAGCGGAAGACAACGGACACCGGCCTGACGCTCGGGACGTACGGCCTCGGCCACGGTTTCTACTTCGTCCTGCCGATCCTCGGCCCCTCGAGCGCCCGGGACGCCGTCGGGGTCGTTGGAGACACGTACCTGGACCCTTTAGCGTACCTGCTGGCGCCGAGAGCGGCGCTCGGCGCCCGATTCGTGCGCTCGACGACCGACCTCTCCTTCCGGATCGGCGAGTACGAGGAGCTGACCGGCGCGGCGGTCGATCCATACGCCGCCGTCCGGGACGCCTACATCCAGTACCGGGCGAAGCGTCTGAAGGAGTGACCTCGAAGGCACCGCGATCGGAACGCTTGGGGTTGACTGAACCATTTGATTTATGTATGGTTTTTGACCGACCGAATGTCACGGGGAGGATCCGGTGATCCGCGGCGTCATCTTCGACTTCGGCAACGTCATCTCGGCCTTCGACGTCGGGAAGTTCCTGCGACGTCTCGACGGCTGGTCGGGGGCCGGCGTAGAGACACTCCGGGAGCGGATCTACGGCTCCGATCTCCATTCCCGCTACGAGCGGGGCGACATCCCGTCGGAGGAGTTCCACCGGGAGATCTGCCGACTGAGCGACGCGCGCGTCCCCGCGGAGGAGTTCGCGGAAGGGTTCACGGACATCTTCACCCCCCTGGAATCCACCCACGGGCTGATCCGGGCGTTGAAGGGCAGATACCGGCTGGGCCTGCTCTCCAACACGAACGAGTGGCACTTCGAGCGGTACATCCGGAACGTCCCCGTGTTCCCGCTCTTCGACGCCGTCACGCTCTCCTTCGAGGTCCGCGCGCTGAAACCGGAGCCGGCGATCTACCGGGACGCCCTCCGCAAGCTCTCCCTTCCGCCGGGGGAGTGCGTCTTCATCGACGACATCCCGGAGTACGCGGACGGCGCATCCGCCCTCGGGATCCGGGGGATCCGGTTCACCGGCCACGACGACCTGCTCCGGGCGCTCGCGGATCTCCGGGTTTCCGTGCCGTGACTTTCCCGGCGCTGTAGCTGCCTGCAGCGGCGGCCCGGCGTACCGTTGGTGGCCGCCGGCGGGTAGGAGAATCACTCCGACGGGATTTCCTGCTCCTCTTCGCCTTCCGGCGCGGGGCGGGTCGCCCGGTCCACGACGGCCGGCGGCTCGATGTCCTCCCGCTCCGAGGTCACCCGCAGCTCCCGCAGGCGGCGCGCCCCGGGCAGGACGCGCGACTCGAAGGAGCCTGCCGCGGCGTTGTAGGCAGACACGGCCTTGTCCAGCCCGCGGCGGATTTCCGCGAAGTGCCCGGTGAACGTCGCGACCCGGTCGTACAGCTCCTTCCCCAGCCGGCTGATCTCCTGGGCGTTTTCCGCCACCTGCTCCTGGCGCCACCCGTAGGCGACGGCCTTCAGGAGGGCGATGAGCGTCGTCGGCGTGGCGAGGATGACCCGCTCGGAGGCGCCGTATTCGATCATCGCCGGGTCCTGCTCCAGCGCCGCGCTGAAGAACGTCTCCCCCGGGAGGAACAGGACGGCGAACTCGGGCGCGGGGGAGAACTGGTCCCAGTATCCCTTGGAGGCCAGGGCTGCCAGGTGGGCGCGGATCTGCCGCGCGTGGTCCTTCAGGCGCGCCGCGCGGGTCGCCTCGTCGGGGGCCTCGAGGGCCTCGAGGTACGCGGAGAGGGGCGCCTTCGCGTCTACCACGATGTTCCGGTTGTTGGGGAGCCGCACGACCATGTCGGGACGCAGACGGCCGTCCTCGGTCGTCACGCTCTCCTGCTCCGTGAAATCGCAGTGCGCGAGCATCCCGGCGATCTCGACGACGCGCCGGAGCTGGATCTCCCCCCAGCGCCCGCGGACCGTGGGCGCTCGAAGGGCCTTCACGAGGTTGGCCGTCTCGGTCTGGAGGCGCGCCTGGGTGTCGGTCAAGGAGCGGATCTGCTCCGCGATGGCCGCGTAGGCACCGGCCCTCGCCTTCTCGAGCTCGCCGATCTTCTCGTCCACCTTCTGGAGGGACTCCCGTACCGGCCGGACGAGGGCGTCGATGGCCTGCTGCCGCCTCTCGAGGTCCCCCCGCGCCCCTTCCTGGAAGGTCCCCAGGGACTGGCGCGCGAGATCGAGGAACGCCTGGTTGTTGCTGCGCAGCGCCTCCGAGGAGAGGGCCTGGAACGCCTCCCGGAGCTTCTCCCGCGCCTCGTTGAGGAGGGCCAGCTTCTCCCCGGCCAGCCGCTCCTGCCCCTGGAGCCGCTCCTCCAGGGTGGCGATCCGTCCCGCCCGCAGGAACCATCCGGCCAGGAAACCGGCCGCGAGCGCGGCGAGGGCGACCAGAACGACGGAGAACGATCCCATCAGTCGCACCCGAAGGAGCCGGAGCAGCCGCCCGGCAAGCACCCCTCCCCGGCGGAAGGGGTGGCCGAGAAGTGGGCGGAGACGACCCGCGCCTCCTCGCCGTCCGTCTTGACCCACAGGGTGGCGCGGATCCGCGCCTCGCCGATCCCTTCCTCCTCGTCCTCGACGGCGATCTTCTGGAGGGCGTGGACCACGGCGACCCCGCCGAAGTCGTCGCACCGCAGCAGGTCGAAGGACATCCGCCCCGTGGCGTCGAAGAGGGCTTCCAGCATGGCGGAGTACCCGTCCCCGTCGATCAGCTCGCCCGTGAAGTCCTCGAATACCGCGAACCGGGGGTCGGACAGGTCGAAGAACGACCGCA
>JAGGAJ010000146.1 GCA_017889845.1 Deltaproteobacteria bacterium | reverse complement strand
ATCGCCGCCCCCCGGGGAGGGGTCGTCACCCGGCTCAATTATCCCGAGGGCAGCCTGGTCAGCGAGGGGGCGGAGCTGCTCGAAATCGACGACGGGGAACCGCGTGCCATGCCGGAGGAACGATGAAGTCGATCCGGATCGGGACCGGGCAAGGGTATTGGGGAGACCGGCTGGACGCGCCCCTGGCGCTGGTGGACAGGGGCCGGGTGCAGTACATCTGCTTCGACTACCTTGCCGAGCTGACGATGTCGATCCTGCAGAAACAGAAGGAGCGGGATCCTTCCAAGGGGTACGCGCACGACTTCGTGACCCTGTGCCGGCAGATCCTTCCCCGGGTCCGGAAGCAGGGGATCCGGCTCATCGCCAGCGCCGGCGGGGTCAATCCCCGCGGCTGCGCCGAGGCGATCGCGCAGGTCGCCCGCGGACACGGCCTCACGGTGAAAATCGCCACCGTCGAGGGGGACAACATCCTGGACCGCCTCGACTCCCTGGCCGCGCAGGGGTACGCGCTGAAGAACATGGACGACGGGTCGGGCATCGGGGCAATCCGGGACCGGATCACCAGCGCGAACGTCTACCTGGGGGTCGCCCCCGTCATCGAGGCGCTGCGCGGGGGAGCCGACATCGTCATCACCGGCCGCAACACCGACACTTCCCTTTTCCTCGCCCCGATGATCCACGAGTTCGGCTGGCGCATGGACGAGCTGGACAAGCTGGCGTGCGGGATCTGCATCGGCCACGTCATCGAGTGCGGGGCCCAGGTGACCGGGGGCAACTACACCGGCGGCTGGGACCGGGTGCCCGACCTGGCGCGGGTCGGCTGGCCCATCGCCGAGGTTTCGGAGGACGGCTCCGCCGTCATCACGAAACCGGACGGGACGGGCGGGCTGGTGGAGGCCGGCACGGTGAAGGAGGAACTCCTCTACGAAATCGGCGATCCCGGCAACTACATCACCCCGGACGTGGTCGCCGATTTCCGTCCGGTGCGCATCGAGGACGCGGGGCCGGACCGCGTGAAGCTCTGGGGCGCGAAGGGGCGGCCCGCGCCGGACACCCTCAAGGTCTCGATCAGCTACCGCAACGGGTACCGCGCCTTCGCGGACCTCGGGTTTTCCTGGCCCCGGGCTCTGGAGAAAGCGAAGCTGGCCGCGAAAATCCTTGCGGAGAGGTTCCGGATCGTCGGCCTCCAGGCCGAGGAGGTCCTGTTCGACTACATCGGCTACAACTCCCTGCACGGGCCGCTCGCGGAGTTCCCCGGCCACGATCCCCAGGAGGTCCGGCTGCGGGTGGGCATCCGCACGAGGACGGCGGAGGAGGCGCGCAAGCTGGGTCCGGAAGTGCCCTGCCTGGTCACGTGCGGGCCGCCGCAGGGGGGCGGCTACTCCGCCCGGGCGACTCCACAGGAGATCCTCGAGTACTGGCCCGCGCTGATCCCCGCGGCCGCGATCCGGCCGGAAGTGCACTTCGTGGAGGTGAGATGATGCGACGCGTACCGCTGGTCACGATCGCCCATGCCCGTTCCGGGGACAAGGGGAACAGCTGCAACATCGGCCTGATCGCCCGGAAGCCGGAGCATTACCCTGTCCTGGTGGAGCAGGTCACTGCGGAGCGCGTGCGGGACCATTTCCGGGGATGGGTGCACGGCAACGTCGTCCGCTACGAGATGCCCAACATCCACTCCCTCAATTTCCTGCTCGAGGACGCCCTGGGGGGCGGCGCCACCGCCTCGCTGCGGGCGGACAACCAGGGGAAGACCATGGGAGGCGCGCTGCTGCGGCTCCTTGTGGAACTCCCGGAGTAGACCGCGATGGAACTCCGGGAGCTGCTCGTCGAGTCCGCCGGCGGCGTCTGCACCATCACCCTCAACCGTCCAGGGAGCATGAACTCCCTCAACCTCCGGATCGTCGAAGCGCTGGCGGAAGCGGTGGCCGCGCTCCGGTTCGACCGGTCCGTGCGGGTGGCGGTGATCACGGGCGCCGGGGAGAAGGCGTTCTGTTCCGGCGCGGACCTCAAGGAGCGCGCCACCCTCCCGCCCGACCAGGTCCGCCGGTTCATCGCGACGATCCGCGACACCTTCACCGCCATCGAGGCGCTGCCGCAGCCGGTCATCGCCGCCGTCAACGGCGTGGCGCTGGGAGGCGGCACGGAGTTGGCGCTGGCGTGCGACCTGCGGATCGCATCCGACCGGGCCACCCTCGGATTGACGGAGGTGAAGCTGGCCATCATCCCCGGCGCCGGCGGCACCCAGCGGCTGCCGCGCCTGATCGGGAAGGGGCGCGCCATGGAACTGATCCTCACCGGCCGCAGCATCGGGGCGGCGGAGGCGCTGGCCATCGGGCTGGTGAACCGCGTCGCCCCCGCCGGCGGGCTGATGGAGGCGGTCCGGAAGCTGGCCGGCGAGATGCTTTCGGCCGGCCCCGTCGCCCTGCAACAGGCAAAGCTGGCCATCAACCAGGGGTACGAAACCGACCTCGCCACCGGGTTGAAGCTGGAGACCGCGGCGTACGAGGCGGTCATCCCTACCCGGGACCGCGCGGAGGGGCTCGCGGCCTTCGCCGAGAAGCGCAAGCCCGTCTATAAGGGAGAATAAGTGGATTTCCTCGCCCGCCTCCGGTCCCGCGCCGCCGAGCGGGGAAAAACGATCGTCCTGCCGGAGGGGGAGGACCCCCGGGTAGTCGCGGCCGCCCGGCAGGCGGCCGATTCGGGCGTCGCCCGGCCCGTGCTGCTCGGACGTCCCGCCGGGATCGACGCGGCGGCGGCTGCCGCCGGCGTGACGCTGGAGGGGATTTTCCGGGAGGACCCTGCGGGTTCCGGTCGCACCGGGGAGTTCGCTGCCGCTTATTTCCGGCTTCGGCAGGGGAAGGATGTCCACACCATGGCGGAGGCGCTGCGGGCGGTCGCGCAGCCGCTTCCGTACGGCGCCATGATGGTGCGCGAAGGGCTGGCGGACGGCACCGTCGGGGGGGCGGCGCACACCACCGCGGAGGTGCTCCGGGCCGCCATCCGGATCATCGGCCTGCAGGAAGGGGTCCGCATCGTCTCGAGCTGTTTCCTCATGGTGCACCCCGATGCGCGCTGGGGAGAGGAGGGGGTGCTGCTGTACACCGACGCCGGCGTCAACCCGAACCCCGACGCGGAAGCATTGGCCGACATCGCCATCCTGGCCGCGCGGTTCTGGAGCCGATTCCTGACCCATCCGCCGCGCGTGGCGCTGCTCTCCTGGTCCACCAAGGGGAGCGGCGGCGACCACCCCGACGTGCTCAAGGTGCGGCGGGCGGGGGAACTCGCCCGCGCGCGGGCCCCGGATCTGGCCATCGAGGACGAACTGCAGGGCGACGCGGCGCTTGCGCCTTCCGTCGGGGAGAGGAAGGCCCCCGGCAGCGCGGTGGCGGGGCACGCCAACGTTCTCGTCTTTCCCGACCTCGACGCCGGCAACATCGCGTACAAGCTGACCGAGCGGCTCGCCGGCGCCCGGGCCATCGGGCCGCTGCTGGTGGGCCTCGCGAAACCCGCCCACGACCTCTCCCGGGGTTGCGGCCCATCGGACATCGTGGACGCCATGGCGGTGGCCGCCCTTCAGGCCTAGCTCACCGGCGGGCTACGGCTTGGGTGGGGCCTCGATGCCGTGCCGCTTCAACTTCTCGTACAGCTTGACGCGGTGGATCCGCAGCAT
The DNA here is from genome assembly GCA_017889845.1 of Deltaproteobacteria bacterium. Taxonomy (GTDB): domain Bacteria; phylum Desulfobacterota; class Deferrimicrobia; order Deferrimicrobiales; family Deferrimicrobiaceae; genus JAGGAJ01. Next base: position 1,023 of record JAGGAJ010000146.1, on the reverse strand, counting down.
CGCCGCCGCCTTCGATTTGTTCCCACCCGCTGCGCCCAGGGCGGCGACGATGGCGGCCCGCTCCGCCTCGGCCCTGGCGGAGGCCAGCGACCCCGGGGCCACCTCTTTCCTCGCGCCGGTCGCGTCCCGCACCAGGTGGGCGGGGATGTGCTCCGGCAACAGGACCTCGCCGCGGGACATGGCCACCGCCCGCTCGAGCACGTTCTGCAGCTCCCGGACGTTCCCGGGCCACGCGTATGACTCGAGGATCTCCAGCAGCTCCGCCGAGACCCGCTTCCTGGGCTCTCCCGTGTCGGCGGCGAGCCCCGCAAGGAACGCCTCCGAGAGGGGGCGCAGGTCCTCCGCGCGCTCCCGGAGCGGAGGGACGCGGACGGGTATCACGTTGACCCGGTAATACAGGTCGGCGCGGAACTTCCCCTGCCCCACCAGCTCCTCCAGGTTGCGGCTGGTGGCGGAGATCAGGCGCAGGTCCACCCTGCGGGAGCCGGTCCCCCCGAGGCGGTCCACCTCCCGCTCCTGGAGGACGCGCAGGAGCTTCGCCTGCATCGGAAGCGGCATGTCGCCGATCTCGTCGAGGAAGAGGGTGCCCCCCGCGGCGAGCTCGAACTTGCCGGGCTTGCCGCCCCTGCGCGCCCCCGTGAAGGCCCCCTCCTCGTAGCCGAACAGCTCCGACTCGAGGAGCTCCGCCGGGACCGCCGCGCAGTTCAGTTTTATGAAGGGTCCCGCCCGCCGCGCGCCGGCGGCGTGGATCGCGTGGGCGAACAGCTCCTTCCCCGTCCCGGTCTCCCCCCGCAGCAGGACCGTGGAGTCGGTCCGAGATGCCCGTTCCGCCTCCGCTTTCGCCGCCGTGACCGACGGCCCGCTCCCCACGATGGACGCGAAAGTGTAGCGGGCGCCCCGCAGGTGGGTCAGCTCTTCCTCGTAGTACCGCACCTTCGACTCGAGGATGTTCATCTTCGACGCCAGCTCCCGGAGCTGCTCCACCGTCTTGAAGATCACCCGCCCGTAGGCGCCGATGACCCG
>JAGGAJ010000145.1 GCA_017889845.1 Deltaproteobacteria bacterium | reverse complement strand
CCCCCTCGAGATCCGGGACGTCCCGAAGGGGATGACGGTTACGAACAAGGTGGGGCGGCAGGTGGAGGTGCGCCTCGCCGGTCCTTCCTCCATCCTCTCCGGGGTGAAGCACACCGACGTCGCCGCCGCCATCGACCTATCAACGGCCCGGGCGGGCCGGCAATCCATCCCCCTCGACGACCGCATCGTGAAAGTTCCGCCGGGGGTCACGGTGCAGCGGATCTTCCCATCATCCGTCGAGGTGGTTCTCGAGAAAACGGAGCGGCGCGTCGTTCCGGTGATCGCCCGCGTCGGGGGCGCACAGGCGATCCGGCAGAAAGTGACGAAGGTGGAGGTGGACCCCCCGGCCGTGGAGATCGAGGCGCCCCCTGAGGAGTTCTCACGCATGTCCGCGGTCTACACGGAGGAAGTCGTCCCGGTGCGGGACACCGAAGCCTTCTCGGCGCCGGCCCGCGTGGAATTGCGCGAGCCGCATGCTAGAATCGTGGGCAGCCCGGACGTCCGCGTGAAAATCCATTTCCGCAAATAGGAGGTTCCCCGGTGTCCAGGAAGTTGTTCGGAACCGACGGCGTGCGCGGGGTCGCCAACACCGATCCGATGACCGTGGAGACGGCATTGGCCCTGGGCCAGGCGGTCGCCCACATGTTCCGGAACCGGAGCGGGCGGCACAAGATCGTGATCGGAAAGGACACCCGCCTCTCCGGGTACATGTTCGAAACGGCCCTCTCCGCGGGGATCTGCGCGATGGGGGGGGACGTCCTCCTCGTGGGGCCGATGCCCACGCCGGGGATCGCATTCCTCACCCACTCCATGCGGGCGGACGCGGGGGTCGTGATCTCCGCCTCCCACAACCCGTACCCCGACAACGGCATCAAGTTCTTCGGCCGCGACGGGTTCAAGCTGCCCGACGACGTGGAGTCCCGCATCGAGGGGCTGATGTACGGGGAGCACCTCAAGGAAAACCGCCCCCCATCGCCGGAGATCGGCAGAGCCCACCGGATCGACGACTCCACCGGCCGGTACATCGTGTACCTCAAGAGCACCTTCCCTTCGCACCTCTCGCTGGACGGCATGCGGATCGTGGTGGACTGCGCCAACGGGGCGGCGTACCGGATCGCGCCGCAGGTGTTCGCGGAGCTCGGGGCCGAGGTGATCCCCATCGGGGTGGGACCGAACGGGCTGAACATCAACGACCAGTGCGGCTCCCTCTACCCCGAGGTGGTCTCGGCGAAGGTGAAGGAGGCGAGGGCGGACCTCGGGATATCGCTGGACGGCGATGCCGATCGGGTGATCCTCGTGGACCAGAAGGGGGAAGTCCTCGACGGCGACCGGATCATGGCGGTGTGCGCGGAGGAGCTGGCGAGGAAGAAGAGGCTCGCCAGGAGCACTCTGGTCGCCACCGTGATGAGCAACATCGGGCTGGAGCTGTATCTGAAGGAGCGGAAGATCAAGCTGGTCCGCGCGCCGGTGGGGGACCGGTACGTCGTCGAGATGATGCGCAAGGGCGGGTACAACTTCGGCGGGGAGCAGTCCGGGCACATGATCTTCCTCGACCACGCCACCACGGGGGACGGCGTGCTCGCGGCACTCCAGTTCCTCGCCGTGATGGTCGAGTCGGGCAGTAAAGCGTCCGAGGTGGGGCACGGCCTGGTGACGTACCCGCAGATCCTCCAGAACATCCGGATGAAGCAGCGCATCCCGCTGGAGTCGATGAAGGGGTTCCGGAAGGCGCAAGGCGAGTTCGAAAAAATGCTGGGCACCCGCGGGCGGATCGTCGTCCGGTACAGCGGCACGGAACCACTGCTGCGGATCATGGTGGAAGGGGAGAACCGGCAGGAGGTCGAGGCGGTCGTGAGGACCCTCGCGGAGAAGGCGCGGGAAGAGGGGCGGTGACGGGGTGGGCAAGCGCCTCGGCGTGAACATCGACCACGTGGCCACCCTGCGCCAGGCGAGGCGCGGGCGGGAGCCCGAGCCAGCGGCGGCGGCGGCGGTCGCGGAGCTTGCGGGGGCCGACGGCATCACCGTTCACCTGCGGGAGGATCGCCGGCACATCCAGGACCGGGACCTCGAGGTGCTGAAAGCGATCGTGGCCACCCGGGTCAACCTCGAGATGGCCGCCACGGAGGAGATGACACGGATCGCATGCGGACTCCGGCCGCATTCCGCCACCCTGGTCCCCGAGAAGCGCGAGGAGATAACCACCGAAGGGGGGCTCGACGTCCTCGGCCGCCGGGAATCGCTCCTGAGGACCGTCGCCCGCCTGAAAGAGGCAGGGATCCTGGTGAGCCTGTTCATCGACCCGGAACTCGCCCAGGTGCGGGCCGCCCGGCAGGTCGGTGCGGACGCGATCGAGATCCACACGGGGAGCTACTGCGAGGCGTTTCGCTCCGGGAAATACCTGGCGGAGCTGGACAAGATCCGCGCGGCGGCGACGTATGCGTCCTCCCTCAAGATGCACGTGTTCGCCGGCCACGGACTCGACGTGCGAAACATCGTGCCGGTCCTCGCGATCGGAGAGATCGAGGAGTTCAACATCGGCCACAGCATCGTCGCCCGGGCGGTCTTTCTCGGGTTCGCCGCGGCCGTCAAGGAACTAGCCGACCTCATCCACGGGGCTTGAGGGGAACGGGGTGATCGCCGGGATCGGCGTGGACATTGTCGACGTCTCGCGCGTCGCGAAGCTCGTGGAGCGGTACGGCGACCGGTTCCTTCGCCGCGTATTCACCGATCCGGAAGTGAAGTACGCCATGGGGAGCGCGAACCGGGCGGAGCGGCTGGCCGGCCGGTTCGCCGTGAAAGAAGCGTTCCTGAAGGCGCTGGGCACGGGGAAGTCGCAGGGAATCCTGTGGCGCGACGTGGAGACGGTGCGCGGCCCGATGGGAAAACCGGTCGTCCGGCTCCACGGGCAGGCCGTGCGGTGGATGCGGTACCGGGGCGGTAGCCAGGTTCACGTCTCGATCACCCACGACGGCGGGAAGGCGGTGGCGTTCGTGATCCTCGAGAAGGGCGGTGGGGCGGAATGAAGATCGCGACGGCGTCGCAGATGGCCGAACTGGACCGGGTGACGGTCCACACGTACGGCATTCCCGCGCTCGTGCTGATGGAGAACGCCGGACGGTCGTGCACGGACCGGATCTTCCGGATCCTCGAGGAGAAGGTGGGGGCGCCGCAGGAGGCGTCCGTCGCGGTGGTGTGCGGCAAGGGGAACAACGGCGGCGACGGGATGGTCATCGCCCGGCACCTCCACAACCGGGGCGTCTACGTCGAGGTGTTCCTCCTGGGGGAGGTGGACGACCTCTCGGCCGACGCCAGGACCCAGCATGAGATCATCCGGCGGATGGACGTCGAGGTGCGCGTCATCCGGGACGGCGAGGGAGTGGAGGACCTGCGCTCCTATCTCGAGGAGGTCCACCTGTGCGTGGACGCGATCCTGGGCACCGGCCTCTCCTCCCCCCTGGCGGGGATCGTACGGGAGGTGGTGGAAATCATCAACCTCTCCATGGCCACCGTCTTCGCCGTCGACATCCCCAGCGGCATCGACGCGACGACGGGCAGGATTCTCGGTGAGGCGATCCGGGCGGACTACACGGGGACCTTCGGGCTCCTGAAGCTCGGGCACGTCCTGCTCCCGGGTTCGATCCACTGCGGCGAGACCGAGATCTACGACATCGGCATCCCGTCGCGGGCGGTCTTCGACGCGGAGATCAAGACCGAGGCGCTGGACGAACAGACCGTCAAGAGCATGCTCTCGGTGCGGCCGCCCGACTTCCACAAGGGAGACGCCGGCCGGGTCTACATCGTCGGCGGGTCTCCCGGGATGACGGGGGCGCCGTGCCTGGCGGGGCTGGCGGCCCTGCGGATGGGCGCGGGGCTGATCACCGTGGTCACCCCGGCCTCGCTGCGGCCGATCGTCGAGGCGAAGCAGATGGAGGTGATGTGCACCGGGGTGGAGGACGGCGGGACCGGGCACTTCTCCGCGGAGATGATCCCCGCCGTGCTGGAGGCCATCTCGAAGGCGGACGTGGTCGTGGTGGGCCCCGGCCTGGGGCTGACGGATGCGACGCCGAAGTTCATGAAGGAGCTGATCCCGCGGATCCGGGTCCCGTTCCTCCTCGACGCCGACGCGCTGAACGCCCTCGCCGGGCAGGTGCACGTGTTGCAAAGCGCCGCGGCCCCGTGCATCGTCACCCCCCACCCGGGGGAGATGTCGCGCATGACGCGCGAGTCGATCGAGTCGATCGAGGCGTCGCGCATCGACTCGGCGCGGCACCTTGCGGAGGAAGAGAAGGTCACGGTGATCCTGAAGGGGGCGCGCACGGTGGTGGCCACCCCGAAGGGGGACATCTTCATCAACACGACGGGGAACCCGTATATGGCGTCCGGCGGGATGGGGGACGCCCTCACCGGGATGATCGCCGCGCTGGCCTCCCAGGGGCTCTCTCCCAACGACGCGGCGTGCGCCGGCGTCTTCCTCCACGGGATGTCCGCCGACCTGCTCGTCCGCGAGCACCCGATGACTCCGGTGACCGCCGGCGACGTGATCGCCAACATCCGCGGGGCGCTGCAGCACACCCTCGGCGAGATTCCCCCCGAAGAGTGATCCTGGTACTCCATTCCGCATCGCCGGAGGACACGCTTGCGATCGCCCGCGCGCTGGGGGACATCCTCGCGCCGGGAGACGTGGTCGCCCTGACCGGGGAGCTGGGCGCCGGGAAGACCCTGTT
>JAGGAJ010000144.1 GCA_017889845.1 Deltaproteobacteria bacterium | reverse complement strand
CTCTCCTTCACCGCCTTCGTCTACTTCGGGTACGAGAACCGCTGGTTCGGCCTGGGCGGGTCGGTCGACTCGGTGGACGGCGTACTGAACGACGGGCGGACCGCGGCCATCAAGTACCTCACGGGGTACGTGGTGGAGAAGTCGCTCAGCGTCGAAAACATCTTCGTGATCGCGATGATCTTCGGCTTCTTCGCCGTCCCGGCGGTCTACCAGCACCGGGTGCTGTTCCGGGGGATCCTCGGCGGAGACTACAGCCTCTACCTGCTGGGTCTTGTGCTCCTGGTGCTGGCCGGCGGCGTGCTCGCGGGCGGGCCGGGCGACCTCGCCTCTCCGAGTCCGGTTGCGCGGTTCCGATGGCCGGACCGGCGCGGGATGCCGCGTTCCCAGACGAATTGAACGCCCGGGGGGACCGAGCATGGAGACGATAATCGGCAAGCACTGGCATCACCTGCCGGCGGACGAAGTGATCGACCTCCTCGAAGGGGATCGGGAGAAGGGATTGGACCTTTTCGAGGTCGGGCATCGCCGGAAGGAGTTCGGGCCGAACGCGATCGCGGGGAATAAAGGGAAGGGGCCCCTGGCGCGTTTTCTGCTCCAGTTCCATCAACCGCTGATCTACATCCTGTTGGCGTCCGGGATCGTGACGGCCCTGCTCCGGGAATGGGTCGATGCGGGGGTCATTTTCGGGGTCGTGCTGGTCAACGCGTTCGTGGGGTTCCTCCAGGAGTCGAAGGCGGTCAAGGCCATCGAAGCCCTGGCCAGGACCATGACGACGGAGACCACGGTCCTCCGCGGGGGGGCGAAACAACGGATCTCCTCGGCGGAGGTGGTCCCGGGCGACGTCATCCTCCTGCAGTCCGGAGACAAGGTGCCGGCCGACATGCGCCTGTTCCAGTCGCGGGATCTCCGGGTGGACGAGTCCGCCCTGACCGGAGAGTCGGTCCCCGCCGACAAGGATCCGGATGTCCTTCCTCACGACACCGGCCTGGCCGACCGGCGGAACATGGCGTACGCGTCCACGCTGGTCACGTACGGCCAGGGAGCCGGCGTGGTCGTCTCCATCGGCGAGAAGACGGAGGTGGGACGCATCTCCCGCCTCATCGCGTCGACGGAATCGCTGGAGACTCCGCTGACCCGGAAGATCGCCCGGTTCAGCCACGTCCTGCTCTACGCGATCCTCGTCCTCGCCGCGGCCACCTTCGCGGCGGGCCTCGTGCGGGGAGAATCCGCCCTCGACATGTTCATGGCGGCTGTGGCCCTGGCGGTCGGCGCGATCCCGGAAGGTCTGCCGGCCGCGGTGACGATCACCCTGGCCATCGGCGTCGCGCGGATGGCGCGCAGGCGCGCCGTCGTCCGGAAGCTCGCCGCGGTGGAGACCCTCGGCAGCACGACGGTCATCTGTTCCGACAAGACCGGCACGCTGACCGAGAACCAGATGACCGTCCAGGAGATCGCGGCGGGCGGGGAACGGTTCGAGGTCACCGGCGCGGGCTATGCGCCGTCCGGCCGGATTCTCCGGCAGGGGGTGCCGGCGGCTGCTTCCGGGAACCCGGCGCTGACAGAGTGCCTGAAAGCGGGCCTGCTGTGCAACGACAGCCTGTTGCTGGAGGAAGCGGGACGCTTCGCGGTACAGGGGGATCCCACCGAAGGCGCGTTGCTGGTTTCCGCCGCGAAAGCGGGTCTGGACGCGGCCGCCGCGCGGAAGGAATCGCCCCGCATCGATTCGATCCCGTTCGAATCCCAGCACCGGTACATGGCCACCCTGCATGGCGGCGGAACGGAACCGCACGGCGTCGTGTACCTCAAGGGATCCGTGGAAGCCGTACTGGAACGATGCGCCGCAACCCTGGATCGCGAGGGACAGCCGACCGCGCTGGATGCCGGGCGGATGCACGCCGCCGCGGAGGAAATGGCCTCCAGGGGATTGCGGGTGCTGGCGTTCGCGAGGGGAACCGGCAAGCGGGGGGCAACCCGACTGGATCACCCGGACGTGGCTTCCGGCATGACCTTCCTCGGTCTCCAGGGGATGATGGATCCGCCCCGGCAGGAGGGGATCGCCGCGGTCCGGAAGTGTCACGGGGCGGGCATCCGCGTCAAGATGATCACCGGCGACCACGCCATGACCGCCTCCTCGATCGCGCACCGGATCGGACTGCGCAATCCGTCCGACGTCGTCACCGGAACCGCCCTGGCGGGAATATCCGACAGGGAACTGATCGAGGTGGCGGACCGGACGTCCGTTTTCGCCAGGGTGACGCCGGAACAGAAACTTCGCCTGGTCGAAGCCTTGCAGGCCAACGGGAACGTCGTCGCCATGACAGGGGACGGAGTGAACGACGCCCCGGCGCTGAAGAGGGCGGACATCGGCGTGGCCATGGGCATCACCGGCACGGACGTAGCGAAGGAGGCCGCCGATATGGTGCTGACGGACGACAATTTCGCCTCCATCGAAGCGGCTGTGGAGGAAGGGCGCGGCATCTTCGACAATCTGACCAAGTTCATCGTCTGGACGCTGCCCACCAACCTGGGCGAGGGCCTGGTGATTCTCGTCGCGATATTCGCCGGCGCGACCCTGCCCATCCTCCCGGTGCAGATCCTGTGGATCAACATGACGACCGCGGTGCTTTTGGGGCTCATGCTTGCGTTCGAACCCAACGAGCCCGGCATCATGTCGCGGCCGCCGCGCGACCCGGGGAGGCCCATCCTCACCGGGGTGCTGGTCTGGCGGCTGTTCCTCGTCGGACTGCTTCTGCTCGGGGGGGCATTCGGCCTCTTCGAGTGGGAACTGATGAAGGGCGCCACCGTGGCGGAGGCCCGCACCGTGGCGGTGAACGTGTTCGTTCTCGCGGAACTCTTCTACCTGTTCAATTGCCGCTCGTTGACCCAGTCCGTGTTCCGCCTGGGGTTCTTCTCGAACCCGACGCTGTTCGGCGGAGTCGCGGCCATGCTGGTCCTGCAGCTGACGTTCACCTACCTGCCCGCGATGAACGGCATGTTCCACAGCGCCCCTATCGGATTCCGGGAATGGGGGGGTATCCTGGCGGTGTCCGTGCTCGTCGCCGCCGTTGTGGGCATCGAGAAACGGCTGCGCAGGAGCAGGAGTCCGGAGGGACGGGAGCTTCCGGCCGATACGCCTTGAGTGAGGAGGGGGATCGAATGTTGCGCTACTTCGATCGGGCATCGCTGGTAGTCATGCTGGTCACGCTGGTCCTGTTCGTGGCGGCGCTGTTCGTCGGAGGGTTCACCCACAACCTGCTCCTCGAGGCCGGGGTGTTCCTCGTCTCCGTGAAGCTGATCATCGCGGCGTACAAGAGCGGCGTCGCGACGGAGGAGCTGAAACGGAAGCTGGAGGAGATCCATTCGGACGTGCAGCGGTTGGAAACGCGGAAGGACAACTGACCGCGAGGGACCGGCAAGGGGGTCAACCCGTCGGGGGCGACTCCATCATCTGGATCTCCCACTCGTCCTTTTCGCGGTCGTGCCGCAGGATGTAGCGGGCCCTCTTCATCCTCGTCGGCGCCGCCCTCATCTCCCGGTTCCACTGGCTTTTGTACGTCTTCGGCGCGTTCCTCATCTACACGGGCGGGAAGATCCTGGCGGGGCACGATGTGGAGACCCACCCGGAGAACAACCCGGTCCTGAAGCTCTTCGGGAAGGTGTTCCCCATCGTGCGCCACTTCGGGAACGGCGATTTCGTGGTGAAGCACCGGGGCAGGTGGTACGCCACGGCCCTCCTGCCGGTCCTCCTCGTGGTGGAAGCCACCGACGTGGTCTTCGCCGTGGATTCGATCCCGGCAGTCTTCGGCGTCACCCGCGATCCCTTCATCGTCTTCACCTCGAACATCTTCGCCATCCTGGGGCTGCGGTCGCTGTACTTCGCCCTGGCGGGGATGATCAGCACGTTCCGGTACCTGAAAGTCTCGCTGGCGCTCGTACTCGGGCTCGTGGGAGGAAAGATGCTCCTCGCCCCGTGGCTCAAAGAGGCGTTCGGGGGGAACTACAGCCTCTACCTGCTGGGACTGGTGCTCCTGGTGCTGGCCGGCGGGGTGGTCGCGTCCCTGCTTGTCGTTCGGAAGTCAGCTGACCTGCGTGGAACGAGCGCCGGAGGCCCCGCCCCGGAATCCTGATCCCGGAGGAGTCGGGGATGCGCGGCGGTGGTGTCACACCTCGAGGAACCGCTCCTGGCCGCCCCGGGTCATCACCAGGAGCAGTATGAGGTATTCCCGCAGGTGCCGGGTGAGCAGGAAATGCTCCCGGACGGACTCGCGTGCCTCCGTTCCCATCGCCTCGATCCGCTCCCGGTGGTGGAGCAGGTACCGGATCCGATGGGCCGCCCCCTCCGGGGTGTTCACGAGGAATCCGGTGTGGTGGTTCACCACCTGGAGGCGGATCCCCCTGACCCTCCCCGCTCCAATCCGACCCGATTCAGCACCCCAACCGCCCGTCTAAGTGGCTCTGCCTGCAAATGCGCATCGTTTCTGCGTCGTCAGCCGGATATCCGAATGCCGCGCCGGTTTTTGAATGAGAAAGGATCCCATGTTTGTTTGGTGAAAGAAATCCGTTTGCGCCGGGTTTGCGTTCAGGGTCACTTCCTGTCACAAACTGGCACTCCCTGTCCACTTGGGGAAGGACCTAACCGGCTGAAAACGCTGGAATGACGGGGGGATACGGGAGAGGGCCGAAGCAGTTCGTAGTCAAGTGCTCTATCCAGCTGAGCTAAGGGCGCGTCCGTGAGGAAAGTCACTATACTGTA
>JAGGAJ010000143.1 GCA_017889845.1 Deltaproteobacteria bacterium | reverse complement strand
GGCGTGAACGACCACCCGGAGATCATCCGGAAGCTGAACACCGAGCTCCTCAAGGCCAAGGTCCGCCCCTACTACCTGTTCCAGTGCGACATGGTGCGGGGGCTTTCGCATTTCCGCACGCGTCTCTCGCGCGGCATCGAGATCATGGAGGCCCTCCGCGGGCACACCTCGGGCCTTGCGATCCCCTCCTACGTGGTGGACGTCCCCGGCGGCGGCGGTAAGATCCCGCTGATGCCGAACTACATCCTCTCCATGGGGGAGGAGCGGACGATCCTGCGGAACTACGAGGGGATCATCGTCAGCTACGAGGAGGCGCGGGACGACGGCCGCCCCTCGGCGCGGGCGGAGACGGCCCTTCCCGCGCCGAGGAACGACGTGTACCGCCTCCTGACCGGCGAGGTGCGGGCGCTCATCCCCGCCGGCAACGAGCGGATGGCCAGGAGAAAGCGCCGGTGCGAGTCGGCCTCGCCTACAACGTAAAACCGGCCGACCCGCCACCCCACCTGCCCGAGGACGCCTTCGAGGAATACGACTCCGAGGCGACGGTAGGCCACATCTGCGACGCGCTCGCCTCCCTCGGACACGAGGTGCGCCGCCTCCCCGCGGGCAGAGCGTTCGTGGACGCCCTGCGGGAGGCCCGGCCCGACATCGTCTTCAACATCGCCGAAGGGGAAGGGGGGCGCTGCCGCGAGGCGCACCTTCCCGCGGTGCTGGAGATGCTCGGCGTGCCCTACGTCGGCTCCGATCCCCTGACCCTCGCGGTCACCCTCGACAAGCCGGTCGCAAAGAAGCTGGTGGCGGCCGAGGGCTTCCCCACTCCGCCGTTCCGCGTCTTCCGCTCCGCGGATGAGTTCACCGCCCTCCCCTTCCCGTGCCCGGTGATCGTCAAGCCCGCCTTTGAAGGGTCGAGCAAGGGGGTGCGCCTCTCCTCCCGCGCCACCGACTACGGGCAGGCGAGGGACATGGTGCGCTTCGTCACGGACACGTACCGGCAGGAGGCGCTGGTGGAGGCGTTCGTGCCGGGAGCGGAAGTCACGGTGGGCGTTCTGGGGAACGACCCGCCGCGGATCGCCGGGATGATGGAGATCGCGCCGAAGACGGTCCCGCCGACCGAGTTCGTCTACTCCCTCGAGGTGAAGCGGGACTGGGAGAACCGGGTGTCGTACCGCGTGCCGCCCGCGCTGCCCGCAGCGGCGCTCGCGGAGATCGGGCGGTGCGCCCTCGGCGCGTACCGGGCCCTCGGGTGCCGGGACTTCTCCCGCATCGACTTCCGCCTCGACGCAAGGGGGGTCCCGCAGTTCATCGAGTGCAATCCCCTGCCGGGCCTCTCCCCCGGCTACGGGGACCTGCCCATCATGGCGGAGCGGACGGGCGTCCCCTACGTCTCCCTGATCCGCGAGATCCTGTCCCACGCACTTTCCCGCCTCGGGATGGCAGCCGCGTGACCGTGGCCGCCCCCACGGCGTCGCGCGTCGCCGTCCTGTACACTTCCGTCTTCGAGGCGATCCGGGACGTGAAGGAGGAGAACCGCGAGGACATGGACCTCGCGGTCAACGCGAGGGTGGTGGCCGAAGCGCTGTGCTCGGGCGGGTACGAGGCGGCGCCCCTCCTGTTCCCGAAGGACGCCGGGGAACTCGTCGCCGCGCTGCGCTCCTGCGGGGCCGACGTGGTGTTCAACCTGAGCGAGTGTCCGCAGCTGACCCCCGAGAAGGAGCCGCATGCCTGCGCGCTCCTCGAGCTGCTGCGCATCCCGTACACCGGCAACGGCCCCCTCGCGCTGGGAATCTGCAACAGCAAGGCCCTCACGAAGCAGCTGCTGATCGCCAACGGGATTCCCACGCCCCGGTTCCGGCTCCTCACCTCCGAGCCAGAGGAGGAGACGGGGCTCCTGTACCCGCTCGTGGTCAAGCCCGCCAACGAGGACGGCTCCGCGGGGATCACCGAGGAGAGCTTCGTCCAGGACCTGGGGGGGCTCCGCCGGCAGGTGAAGTGGCTCAAGGACGGTTTCCGCCAGGACGCCCTCGTGGAGGAGTACGCGGGGGGGCGGGAGTTCAACGTCGGCGTGCTGGGGAACGGCACGTCCGTGGACCCCCACCGCTCCCTTCCCCCGGCGGAGCTGGTCTACCGGAATCCCCGGTGGCGGTTGTGCACCTACGAGTCGAAGTGGGACTCCACCCACCCGTCCTACGCGGAGATCTCGCCGGTCTGCCCCGCCGAGGCCCCGCCGGATCTGCTTTCGCGCCTGACGGAGATCACCCTCCGGTGCGCGCGCATCTTCCGGATCGCGGGGTACGCCCGCGTGGACTTCCGGGAGAACGACGCGGGGGAACTGCTGGTGCTCGAGGTGAACCCCAATCCCGACATCTCACCGGACGCCGGCCTGACGCGCGCCGCCCGCGCTGCGGGCCTCTCCTACCCCGACCTGGTCCTCGAGATCCTGCGGCTGGGCCGGGCCCTGGGGCCGCGGTGACGCGCGTCCGCCCCATCGAGGCGGGGGACCGCGAGGCGATCCGCGCCCTCGTGGCGGGGACGGGCGCCTTCAAGCCGCACGAGGTGGACGTGGCGATGGAGCTGGTGGAGATCGCCCTGACGCGGGGGGGGCAGGACGACTACCACCCGTACGTGCTGGTGGAGGGGGACGGCACGGTGGTCGCCTACGCGTGCTTCGGGAAGAACCCGATGACGAAGGCGACCTTCGACCTGTACTGGATCGCCACGCGGGCGGACCGGATGGGGAAGGGGTACGGGCGGGCGATCCTGTCATTCGTGGAGGAGGAGGTCCGGCGGCGCGGCGGGAGGCTCCTCGTCATCGAGACGTCGTCGCAGGAGAGCTACGGCACCCAGCGCCTGTTCTACGAAAAGACCGGCTGCACCCTCGCCGCACAGCTCCCCGACTATTACGACGAGGGGGACGACAAGCTCATCTACCTGAAGCGGATCCGCTGAGCGGGAGCGACGACCGGTGCGGGCGGCAGCCATCCGCGGGCCGATCGCCGGGGGAGCCTGGAGTGACGATGGAAACCAATGATGGAAACCAATGGGGATAAAACGGGTTCCCGCCCCCGGCCTGTTCCTCGTCACGCTGCCGGATTACTCGTCCTGCTCACCGCGACTATTTTCGCCAACACCCTGCCGAACGGTTTCCACCTGGATGACTTCTATCGTGTCGTGGAGAACCCGGCCATCCAGACCATCTCGCCATGGTGGCGCCACTTCGTGGACGTTCACACGATGGCGACGCTGCCGACCATTACAAACTACCGCCCCCTCCTGCCTCTCACGTTTGCCCTGAATTACGCGATCGGCGGACTGAACCCCGTCGGTTACCACGCCGTCAATCTTGCCCTGCAGGCAGCGGCGGCGGTCCTCGTGTACCTCCTCTTCATCGCACTGCTCGGGCAGGGCAGCGCCGTGCGGCAGGACATCCAACCCTGGGTGGCCCTCACGGCCGCCGCCGTCTTCGCCGTGCACCCGGTTTCGGGCATTCCGGTCAACTATGTTTCGGCCCGCGACCTGCTCCTCATGCAGGTGTTCCTGGTCGGTTCTCTCCTTGTGTATGTCCGGATGCGGGGTGCCGGAAGCGAGACGATCGGGGGCTGGGCCGTCGTCCTTGCGTTCTATGTCCTTGCGCTCTTTTCGAAGACCGGGGTGGTCGTTATGTCCGCGATCGTCGTGGCGTATGAGGTTACGGTGCACCGGGAACGCCTGCTTTCTCCAGGGCCCTGGTTGCGCGCCGCGCCCTTCCTCGTTCTGGCGATCGCCTTTTTCGCATATGTATCGCTCGTCCTGCACCATTCCGAGATCGATGTCGTCCGAAGCACCGAATATGGTCCCGCCGCGTACGGCGCCACACAGCTCAAGCTCCACCTCTTTCACTATATGCGGAATTTTGTATGGCCGTTTTCCATCCGCCAGGGGCCGGAGGTCGCCCTGATCGGTCCGTTCCATCCAGCGGCCTGGTCTGGGGGGCTGTTCCTGTTTTCTTCTCTGGCCGCCGCGTGGTTCGCCCGCCGCGCATTGCCGGTCTTTGCCTTCGGCGTGACCGCCTACTGGGCACTGCTTGTTCCGGAAGCGTCGATATTCCCTCTGTGGGCGCTCGCCACGGACTACCGCCCCTATGCCTCGAGCCCTTTCCTCTACCTGTCCATCGCTGCGGCCGCCGCGCAGTATATCTCCTCGAACCGCGTGCTTCGCGGTGCGGCGGTCCTTTCCGTCGTGTGGTCTGCCGCCACTTCGGTGTACCTGAACACGACCTGGCGAACCGAGCGGTCGCTGTGGCAGCACAGCGTCCATTACGGGGGAAGCGCCCTTGCCCACATGAACCTCGGGATGACCTACCCCGACCCGCAGATCCGGGTAAAGCACCTCCGGAAGGCCATCCAAATGGCCCCCAACTACATCCTTGCCCATATGAACCTGGGGCTTGCGCTCATCGACCTGGGCCAGCGAAACGAGGGGCTTGCAGAATGCCTCATTGCCGTGTCCATCGATCCGTACCGCGCGCAGACAAGATATTGGATGGCCAAGGCGTACGAGAAGCTCGGGCGGCCCTATGACCAGGCGCAGGAGGCGGCAAGAGCGGTGCAGCTGGAACCATCGAACGTCGAATATGCCTACTACGCGGGGCGGTCGGCGCAGGAGCGCGGCGACATGAAGGGAGCCCGGGCATTCCTGGAGCCGATCATCCGTCGCACCCCGCCCTACAAGGACGCGCCGGCCCTCTACCGCAAGACGATGGAGGGGGGCGCGTAAGGAAGCCCCTGGTCCGCCACGACCATCGCTCAGCTTGTACTC
>JAGGAJ010000005.1 GCA_017889845.1 Deltaproteobacteria bacterium | reverse complement strand
GAGCTGTCGGGATAATGGCCGTCCCGGCGGCCGATGCGGGGTTTCAGCGGAATGCCGAGGGAAGAGGACACCCGCACAGGATAGCACGGCCGCCGCCGGCGGAAACCGGACACCGTGCTCGCTCGAATCCTTTCTGTGGCGAAATCTTAAACATCCTGAAGAGGCCGGGCCCCGCACACCGGACATCCCTGCATGGACAGCGGCTTCTCGAGCCGGCACGCTGCGAGGAGGCCGACGTCCCGGAAGATCTCGCGGGTCGGCCCGTCGGCGCGGACCTCCCCGTCGTGGAGGACGATCGTCCGCTCGCACAGGTCCAGCACCATGTCCAGGTCGTGGCTGGTGAAGATCTTGGTGTGGCGGAAATCCGCGAGCAGTTCGATGAGCCGCCTGCGGGCGAACGGGTCGAGCCCGTTCGTCGGTTCGTCCATGACGAGGATGTCCGGCGCCATGGAAAGCACCGTGGCAATGGCGACCCGCTTTTTCTCGCCGCCGGAGAGCCGGTAGGGGGGCCTGTCCCGGAGGTGTGCGACACCGACCCGTTCCAGGGCTTCCTTGACCCGAACCTCCACTTCCGGGTCGGAAAGTCCCAGATTCACCGGACCGAACGCGACGTCCTCGTAGACCGTCGGCATGAAGAGCTGGTCGTCCGGCTCCTGGAACACCATCCCGACCCGGCGCCGGATTTCCGGCAACGTCTTCTTCGTGAGGGACAGGTCGCCGACGCGGACCGCCCCGGCCGTCGGCGCCAGGTAGCCGTTCAGGTGGAGCAGCAACGTGGATTTCCCCGCACCGTTCGCCCCGATGATCGCCACCGACTCGCCGTGGGTGATCCGGAAGGAGACGTCCCGCAAGGCGACGGTCCCGTCCGGGTATACGTGCCGGAGGCTCTCGACCTCGACGAGGTGATGGCTCACCGCACCCCTCCCGTGACGAGCGATCCCAGGAGCTGCGGGATGTTGTGCAGCCGCAGGACGACGAAGAGCGTGGACCAGCCGAGGAGAAAGAGCGCTTCCTTCCCCCCGAACCGGGGCGGCCGCCGGGCGTGGAACTCGCCCGTGAAGCCCCGCGAGAGCATCGCCATGTGGATCCGGTCCGCCCGCATCCACGTCCGGAGCAGAAGGTGCCCGACGAGGGAGCCGTACGACGCGATTCCCAGTCCCTTGCCCCCGAAAGATCGGAGTTCCCGCGCCCGGGACGAACGCGCCCCCTCCTCGGTCAGCACGAAGATATACCGGTAGAGGAAGAGGAGCTGGACGGTGAAGGCCTGCGGCACCCCGAGACGCTCCATCGCGCGGCAGATTTCCGGAAATCCGGTCACGCCCACCAGCAGAAGCGCGGCGCTGACGGTCAGGACGGCCCGTACGACGATGGAGGCGCAGGAGACCCAGCCCCCCGGGATGCCGAACGGGCCCAGCCGGACCGCCACCTCCCGGTCGAACAGGGGGTTCAGCATTCCGACCGCCAGGGCGAACGGGAGGACCAGGGCGACCTTCCTGGCGAAATATCCTGCCGGAAGGCTCCCCCGGGCGAGGACGACCGCCGGGTATAGGAAGAAGGGAACCAGGGGGGCCAGCGCGTACCGGTCGAAGGAAACCACCGAGAGGATGAACACGATCGTCACCAGCACCTTGGCCCGCGCATCGAGGCGGTGGAGAGCCGTCTCCCCCGCGGCCAGCCGGTCCAGGCGCCGGAAATCCAGTATCGACCCCTCGAACGATGCCATCGGGGGATCAGGCCGCGCGGGAGCGCCGCTTCAGGAGAAACCCGGCCAGGAGAACCAGCGCGAGGGTGATCGTGGCGCCGACGAGACCGGAGACGCTGGTGCCCAGCCTGCCGCCTCCCTCCGTTTTCGCTTTCCCGTCCCGCCCCGGATCTCCCTGCGGCGTCCCCTCGCTTTTCGCTTCCGCCGGTTTTTTCAAGGTGTAGCCCGGCAGGAAGGCAGCCTTCTCCTGCAGGGCGGACAGCACGCCGTGAATCCCGTGTTCCTGCCCTTCCAAATCTTCCTTCCCCGTCACCTTCGCGACGGACCACTCCAGGCCGTCCGGGGCGCCCGAGGCGAACCACGAGACGACGCCGCCGGTCAGGGCGGCGGCGGCGAGAAACGACAGGAGGACGTTGCGCAGAGAGTGGCCGGCGGACGGCCGCGCCTCCGCGGCAGCCTGCAATATCTCAGGTCGCATCTTGCAGACGAACGAGACGACGGCCGCGGTCGCGAACCCTTCCACGATCCCGATGGCGAGGTGGATCGGCTGCATCAGGACGACGAACGCCCGGAACGGCAGAGACGAGATACCGGACGCGGCGGTTTCCAGGACCACCGCGAACGCCCCCATCTGCAACCCGGCGACGGCGGCGACGATGGCGGCGATGACGGGCCGGGCCGGTTCCGTGCGTTTTCCGGCGATTTTCCGGTAGAGGAAGGGATAGGCGACGAAGGTCGGGAGGAACCCGAGGTTGAAGATGTTGCATCCGAGGGCGAGCAGTCCCCCGTCGGCGAAGAACAACGCCTGCACGACCAGCACGGAGGCGATGGCGAGGAAAGCCGCGTGGGGGCCGAGCAGGATCGCCAGCAAAAGCCCCCCCCCGAGGTGGCCGCTCGACCCCGTACCGGGGATGCTGAAATTGATCATCTGCGCTGCGAACAGGAAGGCGCCGAGAACCCCCATCAGCGGCACCTTCCGGTCGTCGAGATCCTTCCGCACCTTCGCGGAGCAGTGCGCAATGGTGCCGGCGGAGGCAGCCCACAGGGTGCCGCCGACGGCAGGCGACAAGAGCGCATCGGCCATGTGCATGTGCGGTCTCCTGAACGGGAATGGTAACACGTTAATATTATTCGTGCCACCAGGGTGCGAAAAAAAATATCCGGTCAGGGGTACGCGAAGGGCTACCCGAGGGCTTCCCCCTCCGCTGTCGCGGAAAACGTCCCGTGCTTGACCCCGCGGGTGCCGATGAGCCGGTCCGCGATGCTCTTGAGCAACGCGGCCTTCCCGCGCAGGATGAGCACCTCGAGGCAATGGTGCGCGTCGAGGTGGACATGGAGCGTGGAGACGATCGCCTGGAAGTGGGCGTGCTGCAGCTCCGTGAGCCGCTCCTCCAGCTCACGGGTCTCGTGGTCGTACACCAGCGTCAGGGTGCCCACCGCCTCGGTGTCCCCGAGCTCCCATTGCTCCCGGACCAGGCCTTCCCGGATCAGGTCCCGGATCGCCTCGGATCGGTTTGCGTACCCCTTCCGCGCGTTCAGCCGGTCGAACTTCGCGAGGAGCCGTTTGTCCAGGGACACCCCGAATCGGGTGATGCCGGCCACGGTTTCGTCCCTCAGGGCCCGAGTTTTTCGGGAAGCGGGAACTCCCGCCCGCAGTGCGGGCAGATCACCGTGTCCCCCGGCTTCCACTCCTTCGCGACTTTCGTCGACGCGCAGGACGGAAGAAACAGCAGGAGCCAGGCGAGAAGCAGGAGGACGGATGCGGGCCGTTTCATCGGGGAGCCTCCGGTCGGCGCCATCGCTCCGGTGCTGGACGGTTCCGGGGGCGGCGCATCCCGGATATTATAATCTCCGGGGGCCCGACAGGGGCACGGGGAAATGGAGGAAGCGCATGGCGGAGAACGCGGAGCTGCGGGCCTTTTCGGAAAAGGTCGCACGGGGGGCAGGGGAGATTCTCCGGCGGAGCTACGGGCTTCAGCAGACGATTCACTTCAAGGGGGAGATCAACCTGGTCACGGATGTGGACCACGAGTCGGAGGCATACCTCCTCGCCCGGATCCGGGAGGCGTACCCGGACCACGGCGTGCTGTCCGAGGAGAGCCCGGAGCTTCTTTCTCCGTCCCGGTACCGGTGGATCGTCGACCCCCTCGACGGGACCACGAACTACGCACACGGCTACCCGTGCTTCTGCGTCTCCGTCGCCGTGGAGCGTCAGGGGGCGGTCGTGGCGGGGGCGGTATACGATCCCCTGCTGGACGAATCGTTCACGGCGGCGCTGGGGGGCGGGGCGTCCCGGAACGGGAAGCCCATCGCGGTGTCGAAGACCCGGGAACTCCGGAAATCGTTGCTGGCGACGGGCTTCGCCTACGACGTGAAATCTTCCTCGGACAATAACTTCGACTACTTCCGGGCCTTCGTCCTCACCGGGCAGGCGATCCGCAGGGACGGTTCCGCGGCGCTGGACCTCTGCTACCTGGCATGCGGACGCTTCGACGGGTTCTGGGAGCTGAAACTCAGGCCCTGGGACACGGCTGCGGGGCTGCTGATCCTTCAGGAGGCGGGAGGGGTTGCCTCGCGCCTCGACGGCGGGATCTACGATATCCACCAGCCGGATCTGCTGGCCTCGAACGGCCGCATCCACGAGCAGATGGTCGAAGTTCTCCGGAAAGCGAAAAAATAGGAGGTGGCCCTGGCGGGCCACCTCCTATTGCAGGGCGGATGAGGACCGTCCTTACTTCTTGACCCCCTCGAGGAGCAACAGCCCGTACTTGTCGTGCTGGAACGGGTGCACGGCGGGGAACTTGGCGAAGAGCCAGCCGTGGAAGATCTCCTTGCCCCCCTGGAACACCTCGATCTGCGCCGCAGGGTTTTCCAGGTTGTTGGTGGCGGAGGTGATCTGGTCCCCCGCCATCGTGAAGTGCGGCAGGAAGCTTCCCACCTTCAGCGTGAGGTCGGAGTCTGGCACCTTGAACTCCGAGTTCAGCGCCACCGTGAACTGCTTCTTGCTCTTCTTGTCCTTGTACTCCACCTCGACCTTGACGGCCTTCCACGCCGCCTTGACCGAGTCGGGTATTGCTATCGTCTTCTCCACCGGGGGCGCCCCTTCCCCGTGTGGAGCGCCGGGCATCCCGGGCGTTCCGGGCATCCCGGGCGTTCCGGGCATCCCGGGTGTTCCGGGCATCCCGGGCATCCCGGGGGCGCCTTGGGGCGGCATCGGCGGCTTGGGGGGTTCCTTCTTCTTGCATCCCGGCCCGGCGAGAGCGAAAACCAGGAAAGCGGCGACCAGCAGCGTGACCTTTTTCATCGTTCCTCCTTGCCCTTTCTTCGTTCTGGCCGGTGCGTTCCCGCACGCGGCGATTTGAGGCCATGGGTGATGTTGGCGGAGAGGGAGGGATTCGAACCCTCGAGGCGGGTATAAGCCGCCTACGCGATTTCCAGTCGCGTTCCTTCGGCCAGCTCGGACACCTCTCCTGGCGTAGCGTGATCCTGTTCTTCGGCGTCGTGCCCGGGTCCGAATCCCGTCGGGGCCTCATCATTCACTCAAGGGCGAATGATGGCGGAGAGGGAGGGATTCGAACCCTCGGTACGGTTTTACCCGTACAACCGCTTAGCAGGCGGTTGCCTTCAGCCGACTCGGCCACCTCTCCGACCCATCGGGGACCTTCCTGGTTCCCATCCGGGATTCGGATAAGAGCGCCCCCGCCAATCGTGGCGGAGGGAGTAGGATTTGAACCTACGGAGCGTTTCCGCTCAGCGGTTTTCAAGACCGCCGCCTTCAGCCGCTCGGCCATCCCTCCACGAAACATGTATATATACCAGATAATTCCCTTGCGAGGGACAGGAAAAAAGGCCCGGGTGCGAAACCCGGAAAACGGGGTGTATGATACACCAGCGAGGCGGCGGACACCCGTTGCACCCACGGAAAGGCGGGACCCCATGCAGCTCTGTGCAGGCCGGCGCGTCCGGGAATTTTTCGGGAGATAGCAGCGCTTTGGCGGGGCGGGTTCCCGGATTCCGCAGGATCCTCATCGTCAAGCTGTCGGCCCTGGGGGACGTGGCCCACGCGATCCCCGTGGTCGACTTCCTCCGGAAAGCCGCGCCCGGCGCCTCCGTGGATTGGGCGGTCGACCGGCGATTTGCCCCCGTCCTGGAGGGGAATCCCGGCCTCCGCCGGGTCATCCCCCTGGACCTATCGCTCTGGAAACGGGAGTGGAGAGGGGCGGGGACCCGCCGGGCCGTCGCGGCGTGGGTCCGGGAGCTCCGTGCGTCCGGCTACGACGCTGCGTTCGATATCCAGGGGAACGTCAAGAGCGGGGTCGTCACCCTGCTTTCCGGGGCCCCCGTGCGGTGGGGGTTCGGCCGGAACGGCGTCCGGGAGACCCCGAACCTGCTGTTCACCAACCGGAAGGCGCATCTGCTCCCCGAAGACCGCCACATCACGGAGAAGATCCTCCGGGTCGCGAGCACCCCCTTCGGGGGTTCGTTCGACCTCTCCACCCTGAAGTCGGAGATCGTCACCGGAGAGGCCGAGGACGCCGTGGCGGAGGAAATCGCGCGGGAACGGATTCCCGGCGCAACAACGCTGGTCGTTCTCCACCCCGGAACGACCTGGATCACGAAGCGGATGGATCCACCCTTCTGGGCCGGGGTGGTGCGCGGGGTGATGGAACGGCTCCCGGCGTCCGGGGTCCTGCTTTCCTGGGGGACCGACGGGGAACGTCGCGAGGCGGAGGAGATCCGGGAGGGAGCGGGCGGTGCGGTCGCCCTGCTCCCGCGGCTGACGCTGAAAGAGCTGGCCGCGGTGTACAGGACGTGCGGCTACCTGATGGCGCCCGACACGGGGCCCCTCCACATCGCGGCGGCGGTCGGCGCGCGGACCGTTTCCGTCTTCCGGGCGACCGACGGGAACCGGAACGCGCCGCGCGGCGCAGGCCACAGCTTCCTGCAGGCCCCGCTGCCGTGCACGGCGTGCCTGCGGAAACGGTGCGACCGCGACGCGGAGTGCCGCGCGAGCATCCCGGCCGGGGAAGTGGCGGAAGCGATGGCGCGGCTGGTTTCGACCGGCGCCTAGCCCGTGCCTCCGTTCCGGGTCGTCAGCGTGAAGGCCAGGAACGCGAGAAATCCCACGCACACCAGGGGGGCCAGCCAGACCGACTGCGGAGGCGGAGTGATCCCCTTCGTGATCTGGGGGCTCCCCAGTATGCAGACCGCCGCAGCGGCCAGGGCTGCGGCCGGTTTCGGTCGCCGCTCGACCAGGAGGGCCTGCCCGCAGAACACGGCGATGGCGGGTCCCAGCATCGCGTAGGTGTTGTTTTCCGTCCTGGGGTTGAAGAGCATCAGGTAGCAGACGGACAGGGCGTAGAGCCATACGGCGGCCCGGTCGGCCGGGTACCGGTCCCGGGCGAGGCGGCAAAGCCATACCGTTCCCCCCGCGGCCAGGAGCCGGATCCCCGTCTGGACGGAAGAGGACACCGGAATCCCCGCGACCTTCAGCATCCCGAAGAAATGGGCCCAGTACGCGTCGAGGCCCAGGCGGGCCGTCGCCTGCATGCTGGCGGCGCACGACTGGTACTGGCTCACCACGTAGGCGGGGGCCTGGAACAGGAAGGGGGACGCGAGGAGGATCGCGGTCCCCGCCAGCAGGCGCCCCCGCATGGGCCTGTAGAGGGCCCCCGCCAACAGGGACAGGACGATGACCAGCGGTTTCAGCGCCACCCCCAGGGAGAGCCAGGCCGCGGCCCGGCTCCATCGGCGGTCCGCGATGTCCGCGACCGCGATCATCATCAGCGCGGCGATCGGAATGGTGGACTGGCCGTTCCGGAAACAGGAGAAGGCGAGCGGGAGCGAGAGGGCGGTCATCAGGGGGAACAGTTCCGCCCCCGTTTCCCGCCCCGCCAGCGAGGCGTACCGGCGGAGCCCGATCGCGAACGATCCGACGGAGACCGCCCGCCACGCGATCTCCCCCAGCATCAGCGGCAGCCAGGCGAACGGGGCGAACAGGATCGCCGCCTGCGGCAGATAGAGGAACCCCGTGCCCGCGCCGGTGTAGATTTCCTCCCCCCGGAACCAGAGGAGCGCGGCCTCGCGGTAATTCCCGGTCACCGTCCGCCGGTTCCCCGCCAGGACGAGGGCGACCAGGACCAGGAAGAGTAGACCCCACGCGAGCCAGGCGGCCCGGGGGTCGTTCACCCTGTGCCGCCATGGGGACGTCATTCCGCGAATCTCCCGAGCCGCCGTTCCAGCTCCCGGAGCTTCGCGTATTTCATGAACACTCCGTGAGACTCCATGACCGCGATGACGAACCCCGGCAGCCCGTCCAGGAAGCCGAGGCGTACCAGGTAGCGGTACAGGAAGGCGTACAGGGGCCGCAGGGTCAGATCGCTGACGAGGGCCCTCCGGCCGCTGCGGAAGTGATCGATGGCGGTCAGGGTCGAGTAGGAGTTCTTGGTGGCGGCGAAATGGCTCAGATCCCTGTAGATGAAGTGATGGAGGTCCCCCCGCAGTCTGCCCAGGGAGCCGGGTACCTGCACCTTGTCGTGGGGGGCATAGCCGCCCCAGGAACAGCGGTCCCTGCGGAACAGCCGGATTTTCCGGTCCGGGTACCAGGCGGAATGGTCGATCCGGCGCTTCATGAACCAGTGGCGCCGTGGCATTTCATAGGCGTCGTGCGGTGTCGAGTCGAGGTCGAGGGCCAGGATTTCGTCGCGCAGATCCTTCGAAACCCTCTCGTCGGCGTCCATGCTCATCACCCAGAGATTGCGGGCCTGATCGGTGATGAACTGGCTGGTGGGGATGTGGCCGGCCCAGGGCCGGACGATGATCCGCTCGGTGAACTCCCGAGCGATGGCCACCGTTCCGTCCGTGCTCTCCGCGTCCACCAGGGCGATCTCGTCGGCCCAGGCGACGCTCTCCAGGCACTCCCGGATATTCCGTTCCTCGTTGAAGGTCCGTACGGTGACGGTTATCTTTGCCCGCGGTGCCATCTTCACCCCGGTTGCTGCCCGGATCGGCCGCCCAGCGCGGCCCGGGCGGCTTCGATCACCTCGTCGACGGCGATCGCTTCCATGCACATCGGTTTCCCCCTTGGCGACGGGTCGCACTCTTCGAAGAACCTCTGCCTGCAGGGACTGCACGGGAACCGCTTGTAGAGGATCCGGCTCCGCTTCCCCCACGGCCCGAATTTCACCGGGGACTGGGGACCGAACAGGGCGATCAGCGGAAGGTCCAGCGCGGCGGCGAGGTGCATGATCCCGCTGTCGTTGCAGATCAGCAGGGCGCACTTCGACAGGAGGGCCATCGACTGGCGCAGGTCGGTTTCCCCGACCGCCGTGACGGGGGCCGGGCGGATCTCCCCCGCGATCCTCTTCGCCATCTCCCGGTCCCGTTTCCCGCCGAGGAGGAGGATCCGCACTCCGGACCGCGCCTGGAGGGTGTTCGCCGTCGCTACGAAGCCGTCCTCGTGCCAGGCCCTCGTCTGGTTCGCGCAGAACGGGTGGATGGCGACGATCCGCTCCCCCGGCGCCACGCCCCGCTCCGAGAGGAATCCCGCCGCGGCCGCGGTCTCTTCCGGGGATATCCACGCCTCCAGGTGGTCGTCGACGACCGGTACCCCGTCGGCCCGAAGGACGTCGAGGAAGTTCAGGACCTCGTGCCGGTCGTTCCTGTACGGGACCCGCCTCGTGAGGAGGAACCCCCTTCCCTCCGTGTCGAAGCCGATCCGCTCCCGCGCGCCGGAGAGGAAGGCGATGGCTGCACTGGAGAACGACCGCTTCAGGACGTACGCCTTGTCGTAGCGGCGCTTCCTCAGGTCCGCGACGAAACGGACTTTCGAGAGGAGAGTCCGGTGCCGGCCGCCGCTGTCCGCGTGGATCGTCGGCGGGTCGTAGACGATGAACTCGTCCACGTACGGGGTTCCCCGGAGCACGTCGGAGGAGTAGGGGGCCACCACGAGGTCGATCCGGGCGTCGGGGTGCGCCTTCCGGAGATTCCGTAAAAAGGGGACCGTGAGGATCGTGTCCCCGATGAACCGGTATCGCAGGACGAGGAGGTTCATGCGGATCCCTCGTACCGCGCGCGGATCTCCGGCAGCGACTTCCACTTCTTGTGGAACCAGAAATATTGCGCCGGCGCCTTCCGGACCTTCTCCTCCAGCCGCCGGGAATACTCGTCCAGGATGTTCCGCTCGGCCGCGTCGGGCGATCCGGCCGACGAATAGTCGATGGGCGGATGGATCTCGACCCGCAGCCGGCCGTCGACCCGGGTCGCGAAGCCCGTCGCCACCGGCACCCCGGCGCGGTGGGCGAAGCGGGCGGGACCGGACGGAAGGGACGTCGGCAGGCCGAAGAAGGTGCTCATGTACCCTTCCGGGCCCGCGTCCTGGTCGACCAGGGCGACGACGATCTCTCCCCGTTTCAGGCTGCGGTAGAGCCGCATCCCCCCCTGCGGGTCGTTCTTGAAGCCCCGCACGGGGATGATCGTGCTGCCGTGCCGGCCGTACACCTTCTCGATCTCCCGGTTCACGTGCTCGTTGGCGACCCGCTTGGCGACGAAGGTCATCGGGAACCCCAGAGACCGCAGATAGTAGCCGAGAACGACGAAATTCCCGATGTGCCCGGAGAGGATCAGGAGCCCTTTCCCGTCGCGAACGGCTTTCTCGAGGATGGACAGTCCGAGGGCCTCGAAATGCTCCTCCTTCCTGCGCAGGAGGCGGTCGGACGCGATGATCTCCGATACGATCCGGCCGTATTCGGCGTAGCAGTCCCTTGCGATTCTATCCAATTCCGGCGCCGGGAACTCCTTCCCGAACGCCGCGCGCAGGTTCTCCGTCACGATGCGGCGCCGGAACCCCAGGGCGTGGCAGGCGGCGGCCAGCGCCCGGAAGACGGGGGACAGGACGGAGAGCGGCAGCAGGGAAGCCGCCGCGAGGATGCCCTTCATCGCCAGCCAGGCAAGGAACGGGCCGGCCTTCATCCGCCGGTACCTCCCGGCGGGCGGGGCGGGGGGGCTACCGCGTCGAGGGCCTTCCTCACCTCCCCGAGGACCTCCTCCGGCGTGATGTCCTTCATGCACTGGGTCGTGCCCAGGGGGCACACCTTCTCCTCGCACGGCAGGCACCACAACTCCCGTTTCAGCACGACGTGGCCTTCCCCGATGGGCCTCGACCGCTCCGTGCTGACGGATCCGTACAGGCCGACGACTCTCGTCCCGACCGCCGCCGCGACGTGGAGGGGGCCGGTATCCCCCGACACGAGGAGATCCGCCCTGCGGATCAGGGCTGCGGTCTGCCCCAGCGTCAGTTCTCCGGCCGCGACGACCGGTTGCGGGTCCAGCCCTTCCGCGATCTTCCCGCAATACTCCCGGTCGGACGGGGCGCCGGTGAGAACGACGGCGGCGCCGAGTTCCCTCCCGATCCTCTCACCGAGGCGGGCGAAATATTCCGGGGGCCACAGCCGGGAAGGGATCGCCTGGCCGACGGTGGGATTCAGCACCACGATCCGGCGGTCTCCCCGCCCGCTCCCCGTTTGCGCATCGAGGAAGGCGTCCGCGGCCCGAACGTCTTCCTCCCGAAGATGGATCGGGTATTCCAGCTCCGACACGTTGCCGGTCAGGGGAAACACGGTGCGGAGCAGGTTCTCCACGGCGTGGAGCCGACGCTCCCCCCGTTTCGGTTTCCGCTGCTTCCGGTACGCCAGCACGGTGCGTGCTCCGGAAAGATTCCGGAGGAGGAACGACTTCACGTTGGACCGCAGATCCACGAACACGTCGGGGCGCAGGGCGCGCACCTCCCGGGCGAACCGCAGGAATCCCCGGATGTCGCCCCGGAACAGTCCGGAGGGGACGTACACCTTCTCGTCCACGAGGGGGTTCGCCTCGATCAGGTCCGACAGTTCCCGGCTGGTCACCACGCAGAGGTGCGCCCGCGGATATTTCTTCCGGAGGGCGTACACCACCGGTAGCGAGTGCAGGAAATCCCCGATCGGGCCGGGCTTGAAGACGAGGATGTTCGCGGGTCGGGCAACCTGCCGGGGATCACCCATCGGGGTGGTTTCTCCGGTAGTGCCGCTCCCACAGTTTCAGGTGGCGGAGGAAGTAATTCAACCCGATCAGTGCGGCGAGGGCGAAACCGTGGAATCCGTCCCGGTATCCGCGGTGCCGCACGTATCGCCCGAGGAAACGCTCCATGGGCACGAGGAACAGCTTGTGGAGGCGGAATTTCCTCCCCGCCGCGAAATCCTCCTCCGCGTCGATGGTGCTGTACCGGTTGAACTTGTCTACGAACACGGAGACGTCCCGGTAGGAGTCGTGGGCGAGGGGATTCGAGAAGGTGTGCACCGGGCCGGGGGTTTCGTATCTTTCATGGACCCGGCCCGCCCACGAACCGGCCCCTTTCCGATACATCCGGAGTTTATATTGGGGATACCACCCCCCGTGTCGGACCCACTTCCCGAAAATGATCTCCTTCCTCGGCATCCTGGCGCACGGGTGGTCCGCGGGGAGCCCCGACTGGAAGTAGCCGCGGATCTCGTGGGCCAGTTCGGGTGTCACGACTTCGTCCGCGTCGAGCTGGAGGACCCAGTCGCAGGCGGCGAACGTCTCGGCGCGGTTCCTCTGGGTGGAGAAGTTCCCCGGCCATGGCGCCTGCACGACTCTCGCGCCCAGCCCTCGCGCGATGTCCCGGGTGCCATCCGTGCTGCCGGAGTCGACCACGACGACTTCCCGGGCAAACTGCGCGGATGCGATGCATTCCCGGATCCGGTCCTCCTCGTTTTTCGCGAGGATCAGGACCGACAGGGGGGGCTTCTCATTCAACGGCATCCCCCGCACCTCTCCACTTCCGTTTCACGTTCCGGAAGAAGTCCTCCACGATGTACCCGTAGTGCGCCCATATGACCCTGTTGAAGCGGTCTCCCGTATACCGGCGGTTCACCGCGATCTTTTCCAGTGCCATATTCCGGTATGATCCCACAGTTTTCGACCGGGTATGGAGCCGGTAGCCCGAGAGGACCGTCCCGCCCAGGTTCACGCAGCCGGCCTGGCGGAGGAGCCGGATCCAGAGGTCATAGTCCATGCAGTAGGACAGGGAGCGGTCGAGCCCCCCCGCGGCTTCGAGGGTCCTCCGCCGGATCAGGGAGGACGGCTGGGCGACGGTGGAGTGTCTTTCGTAGAGGAGTTTCGCGAGGTCCATGTCGGGGTACGAATGCACCTTCAGGATCCGGTCCTCCTCGTCGATGAAGGCTACCCCACCGTAGACGATCCCCCCCTCCGGGTGGGCTTCCAGCGTGGTCACCATCTTCTCCAGGGACCCGGGGAAGAGGACGTCATCGGAGCAAACCCAGGTCACGTAGTCGCCGGTGGCCCGCGCGAGCCCTTTGATGATCGCATCCGTCTGCCCGCGGTCGGGTTCGCTGACCCACCAGGAGAGGTAACGCTCGTATCGCCGGACGATCTCCGGCGTCCCGTCCGCAGAGGCGCCGTCGACGACGATGTATTCGAGATTTGGCCACCCCTGGTTCAGCACGGATCGGATCGTCCGCTCGATGAACCGACCCTGGTTGTAGGAAGGGGTGATGACCGAGACCAGGGGAACCGACGCATTTCTCCGGATACCCGTCCTGCCCTCCGGTTCCGGATCGAGACGTGAAAGGAAGTCCTGGATCGTGTTCTGAAGGTCGGTTTCCGGGATCAAATGGGTTTCGCCCGCCCACGGACTCTAACGGGATGTATTCCGGAAATAACGGGTGAATTCCTTTGCTTTCCTGATGCGCTGGTGGACCGTCTGGTAGAACGGACTTCTGTTCATCCGCCTATACCACGGCTCCATTCTTCTCTTTCCGAAATCGATCGGGATCGAGTGCCTCGAGCACAGGGCCACCGCCTCTTTCGTCCAATACTTGCTGATGATCGCGGTGCAGAGATATTTCAACGGAAGCCTTCCCTCCAGGTCCCCCGCCACGCTGGCGAAAACCTCCTCCATCTCATTGCTTCTGCGGGTTCCCTCGCTTTCGAAGTCCCATGCGGATTCCCCTGCCCGGAGCAGATTCCGCAACAGGCTCTTTTTCCAGATGGCGGCCTGCAGGGATGTCCGGTACGGGACGCCCCGATCGATGACCCCGATGCCGTACCCCGCCACGTTTCCGGTGATTTCCCGGGGGCCCGGACAGGGATACAATCTCAGGTATCCCACATCCGACCGGCATTGGTGGCGGAAAAGTTCATCGATAGCCGGGAGGTCGGCCGGTTCCGTCAGGAAATAGTCTTCCAGTATGATCAGCAGGTGGCTTTCGGGTATCCGGTCCAGCGCGGAAATCAGGTTCGCCGACCAGTCCACGTCGGGTCCGACACGTATGTTTCTGATCCCCCGTTGCGCAAAATCCTGCTGATTCGAGACGAGGTAGATCGGGTAGTCCGGTTCCGGCCAGTGCCGGAAGAACAGGTGAAAAAAGGGGGCCCACGCATCCGAGTAATTGTCACAGGAAGGGATCAATATTCCCAGGCCGTTTTCTCCGTTCAATGGAATCCTCCGGGAGATCGTTTCACCAGTAACATCCCTCTTCGACGTTGCTGAAGGTCGCCGGCGTCTCCTCGGGTGCCGGTCTCACCCAGTGCTCGTTGTACCGGTTGAGTTGGTCCCATCTCTTTCCCCTGATCCCGAACAGAAGCTGCAAGGCACCCCCCAGGTGTATGGCCTGCTTTCCCAGCCGCTTCACGAATGCCGCCAGGGGGAACCCGTACGCGCCGCAGCCGATGAGGGCGACATCGAACCGGGTATTTTCCACGCGCTCCGACATGAAGTCCAGAGCCTCGAACCAGTTGGAGAACGGCACTTCATTTCCGGCGATCGACTGGACCGCCTTGAGTGTTTTCAGTTCGAAGGCCGGGAGGACCCTGGCGTCCCGATGAAGATGTACCCGCTTCCCGTACTGTTTCCGTATCGTTTCCTCGAAGGGGTGGATCACCAGCACGGCTCTGTCTTTCAACGCCTCGCTCCACGGGGCCAGGTGGTGATAGGGTTCCAGGTCCCACAGGGGGATTTTCAGGGCATTCGGAAAATATTCCCTGAACACCGACTCCCCGCGCAACCAGGAACCCAGGACATCGAGTTGGCGTAAATCGGAGAGCATCCGGTCGCAGAACCGGGAAAGGGCGGACTCGCTGACCGGGAAAAACCCCGCATTGTTCGCCATGGACTTCCTGACTTTCTTGCTCCACCAGAACGGGTGGATCTCATGCCGAATAAAGCGTATGCACTTGTCCCATCCCGGTGCATCCTGCCGGATGGAGTGGTACGTCAGCAGGCAATTCAGTTCGACGGCACCCAGGCGGGCCGCCATGAAAGGACCAGAGGCCAGTAGTTTCCCCTTGATGAAATCGGAAGCATCCTGCCCGGAAGATTCGAAATATTCCGTCCCCTGCGGAAGGCGGATGTCCGCATCCTCAATTTTCCGGATTTTCCCGTAATATTTCCTTGCCGCGAGGAGAAGGTATTCGGTGGCAAAGTTCATTGGCTCCTCGGGAATCGGACGGATGGGTCGGCATATCGGTCGGTTACCATTCATTATAGATAGATTTCCTTCTGCGTACATATCCACCTGTTCCTTGCCAATGCGGGAAACGTCGCGGAGGGGAAACCGCAAATGCCGACTCCGGCCCGGAATATGAAAGGGCAGGGAGGACATGCCCTATACTGTGAACGGCCACAGGCGAATTTCCGTTCGCCGGCAATTCTTCCGGCGCTTTCTTTCCTCGCTCCGTGTTGCAGGGGGCAACGCTGTGGTGAAGTCCGGCGGAAGCGGTGAGGCATATTGAAGAAGGTATATTTCCGGAGACCGGAGCGGCGGAAGTCCCGGGACAGGGGATTTCTGCGTTTACAAGGGGCCGTGTTGGGTCCGTATTACTGGCGCGTCGCGCATTTGCTCGACACCCCGGGATTGTCATTCCACCGGAAATGCGCCGCATTGGGAGTGCGGCTGATGGCCGCTCCGGGGATCCGGTTCCGGGAAGCATACGATCTCATATTCCGTCCCATGGACTCGGTCCGGTACTTCGAGTTCGGGACCCTGTGGGAGTATCTCCAATCGAACACCCGGAACGTCACCCGGTATCTCGACGTTTCCTCCCCGCGCCTGTTCCCGATGATGCTGATAAACGAATTCCATGGCGCAACCGGGGAGATACTGAATCCGGACGGGAAGGACCTCGATGCGACGGTCCGCCTGATGGACGCCGCGGGCCTGTCGGGCAGGTGCCGGTTCCACCGGAAGACAGTGGATGAGATCGATTTTCCACCAGGGACGTTCGATCTCGTCACGTCGATATCGGCGCTCGAGCACATACCCGACGGGGGGGACCGGAGAGCGTTCGAACGGCTTTGGCTTTCTCTCCGGCCGGGTGGCAGCCTTCTGATGTCGGTGCCGTGTGCCCGGGAACCGTTCGAGGAATATATGGATTTCAACGAATACGGACTCCTCGCTCCCGATGGGGAGGGATTCGTTTTCGGTTCGACCTGCTACGATGCTCAGATGCTCCGCGAACGTTTCTTCGCGGTGGCGGGTGAGCCGGCCAGGATCTCCGTCTACGGTGAGAGAACAGCGGGTTCGTTTTTCCGGAACCGGAGCGAAAAGATCGGGAATCCGGACTATCCGTTCTGGAGGGAGCCGTACATGGTGGGGCGGGAGTACAGGAGGTTCGGAGCCATAGAGGAGTTGCCGGGGATCGGGATCGCCGCGATGGAATTCATGAAGACATGAGGATCACGGTGTTCGACACGGTGGGGAACTTCGGCGGGGGGAGCCGGTTCCTGGAATCCCTCCTCCCCGCACTGAAGGAGTGCCGCCCGGGTAACGAGGTCGTCTATTACGGGAATCCGGCCAGCGTCCGGCGGGAGGGCCACGTGGACATGCTGTCCTCCAGGGGCATCATCGTGAAGGCCCTTCGGTCCCAGCGCCTCGCAGCGGATGGAGTGCTGGGGTTCCGGCAGACAGCGAGGCTCGTCCGAAGCCTGCAAAAGCGATGCGGAGACATGGCCTTTCTTCCGGACTCGCTCTCCGGAGCGGTCCACCGGGAAATAGAGAACGTAGGGAATGACTGCGATGTCGCCTACTTCCCGTGGCCATACCTGGTGAAGTGCCCGCGCCTGCGGGTGCCCATGGTGGGGACTTTCCACGATTTCAACTTCCGGTATTTCTTCGGCGTCCGGATCTTCAACGACCGCCAGGCGGAGGCGTTGAACCGGGCGATACCGGAGTGGCTCGCCCGGTCCCTCCCCGTGGTGTCCACGAGGTTCATGGCCGAGGAGGCCGCCGCCCTGTACCCGGGATGCCGCGACCGGTTACGGGTCGTCTACCTGGCCCCCCTCCTTCCGGACAGCGGGATCTGCCCGGAGGAGGCGGAAGGCATCGTCCGGGGGATGGGGGTCCGTTTCCCGTACGTGATCTATCCTACCCATCTCAGCGTCCACAAGAACGTCGGTCCCCTCCTCATTGCGATCTCCATCCTGGAGAGGAGGGGGTGCGATGTTTCCCTCGTCCTCACAGGCCTCGGGACGGAGGCGGCGTCGGGGCGCGCCTGCGCGCACGGTGTCGCCACGGGGGTTTCGCCCTTCAACGTCATGGGCCTCGGCTATGTCACCAATCGGCAGATGGATGCTCTGATCCGGTGTGCCGCGGCGGTCGCGAGTTCCTCGCTCTACGAGGCGGGGAACGGTCCCGGCCTCGACGCCTGGGCCCGGGGGGTACCCGTTGCGATGTCCCGTATTCCGCCGTTCCTCGAGCATCTGGAGGTGCAGGGGATGCGGGCGAAACTCTTCGATCCCCGGGACCCCCGGGACATCGCGGAAAAGATCGGGGAGATCCTCTCCGACCCGGCGCGGGCCCATGAGGATGCCATGGATTCGCTCCTCCGGATCCGGGAGATCACCTGGAAGAAAACCGCGGAGGAATATTTGTCCGTATTCGACCAGGCCGTGGGCTAAAATCAGGGCATCACGATCGAGGTGGACCGGACCGGATGAGGAAGCAAAGGATCCCCGTGGCCGCCCCGGATCTGACCGGGAACGAGGAGAAGTACGTTGTCGATGCCATCCGGAGTTCCTGGATCTCTTCCACGGGGGAATACATCCGGCGGTTCGAAAGGGAATTCGCAGGGATGTGCGGAACCCGGACCGCCATCGGCGTCTGCAACGGGACCGTGGCCCTCCACCTGGCCCTCCTCGCGCTCGACGTCCGTCCCGGGGACGAGGTCCTCGTCCCGTCCCTGACCTACATCGCCACGGCGAACGCGGTACGGTATGTTGGCGCGGAGCCGGTGTTCGTCGACGTCGATCCGGATACCTGGTGCATCGATCCCCGGGAGCTCGAGGACGCCATCACTCCGAGGACCCGGGGGATCATCCCGGTCCACCTGTACGGCCACCCGGCGGACATGGACGCGATCAACCACATCGCGGCCGTCCACGGATTATGGGTGGTGGAGGACGCCGCTGAGGCGCACATGGCGAGGTACAAGGGAAGGGTCGCAGGCAGCCTCGCGGCGATGGCGACCTTCTCCTTCTACGGGAACAAGATCCTGACGTGCGGGGAAGGGGGGGCCATCACGCTGTCCGATCCCCACCTGGAATTGCGGACCCGCACGCTGCGCGGCCAGGGGATGGACCCGGAACGGCGATATTATTTCCCCGTGACGGGCTACAACTTCCGGCTCACGAACCTGGCGTGCGCAATCCTTTGCGCCCAAATGGAGCGGGCCGAGCGGATCATGGAGAGGAGGCGGGAGATCTTCTCGGCCTACCGGCGTCTCCTCGACGGCATCCCGGGGATCGGGTTCCAGCCGGTCGCTTCATGGGCGGAGCCTGCTCCGTGGCTTTTCTGCATCACCGTCGACGGGAAGGAATACGGAACGTCCCGGGATGCATTGATGGCCCACATGGATGCGAGCGGGGTCGAGACGCGACCGTTTTTCCTTCCCCTGCACAACCTTCCTCCATTCCGGGGAGAGTCGCGCCGACGCGGGGAGAACTTGCCCGTGACGGACCGGCTGGGTGCCGAAGGGGTCAGCCTGCCCACGTTCCATGGGATGGAAGACTCGGATCTCGAACGGATCGCGGACATCATCCGCCGTTACCGGATGGGTGGCGGCAGCGGGTTGTCATGAACGGGCTGGAGTTCCGGCAGTTGTGCCCGGAGCTCGAAACATCGCTGTCGCAGTTCTTCGCCGATCTCGATTCCGGCGGAGACGGGCATCACTTCCACCCCCACCCCTTCACCGCGGCGGAGGCGAAACGGCTTTGCGGCTACGATGGGGCCGACCTGTACTACATCGCGGCGGTGGGCGGCCGTGTCCTCGGGTATGGCATGTTGCGGGGATGGGACGAGGGGTACCAGATCCCCAGCCTGGGCATCGCCTTCCATCCGGATGCGCGAGGCAAGGGGCTCGGGAGGCTGTTCATGATGTTCCTTCATGCGGCGGCGAAGCTCCGGGGGGCGAAACGGATCCGGCTCAAGGTCTACCCGGACAACACGGTGGCCGTGAAGTTGTACGAGAGCATGGGGTACCGCTACACGGAATCCTCGGAGGGCCAGCTCGTAGGGTACCTGGATCTGTAGTGCATTGGAGCGACCCCTGAAAATCTGCCTGGACGCGCGGTTGAAGAGCGGCGGAGGATGGGGAGGTGTCGAACAGTTCGTCATCGGAATGGCCGACGGGCTCTCGCGACTAACCGACGGACAGGAGGAGTATCTCTTCCTGGTTGAAGAGGGAAGCCACGAGTGGCTGGCTCCGTTCGTGGGCGGACCTTGCCGCTTCCTTTCCCCGAAGAAGCCGGCGGGGAAGCCACGGCGCCCCGGTCGATGGATCTTCCGACTGTTTCCATCCCGGGATCCCTACGGTCATCTCGCCGACCTGGCCGGAGGGTTGACGGCGAAGTTCCCGCGCTCCCTCGGCGTCGTGGAGCGGGCGGCCGTCGACATCATGCACTTCACGAACCAGGGCGCCTTCCTGACGGCAATCCCCAGCATTTATCACCCGCACGATCTGCAGCACCTCCATCTGCCGCACTTTTTCACACCTCGCGTACGCCGGGAAAGGGATGCAAGGTACCGGTCTTTCTGCCGACAGGCGCGGATGGTCGCCGTTTCCTCCTCCTGGACCCGGAACGATGTCATCCGGCAATACGGACTTCCGGAGGGGAAGGTCCGGGTCGTCCCCCTGGCCCCCCTGCTCTCCGCCTATGACATCCCCGGAGCGAAGGACCTGGCTTCGGCGAGGCGAAAATTCTCCCTTCCGGATGCGTTCCTTTTCTACCCGGCCGCCACGTGGGCGCACAAGAACCACGTCGGGCTCCTCGAGGCGCTGGCATCCCTGAAAGAGAGCCATGGACTGGAGGTCCCGGCGGTCTTTTCCGGGAGTCTCACGGAATATTTCCCGGAGATCCGGCGGCGGGCAGAGGAACTGGGACTCTCGGAACAGGTGCGGTTCCTCGGGTTCGTGACATCCCTCGAACTGCAGTGCCTGTACCGCCTTTGCCGGTGCGTCGTGATCCCCACCCGGTTCGAGGCGGCCAGCTTCCCGCTCTGGGAGGCGTTCCTCGCGGGTGCGCCGGCAGCCTGCTCGAACGTCACGTCCCTTCCGGAGCAGGCCGGGGATGCGGCGCTTGTCTTCGATCCGGACGACAGGGAAGGAATGGCGGACGCCGTCCGGCGCCTGTGGATCGAACATCCCCTCCGGGAGCGGCTGATCCGGAGGGGAAAGGAAAACGTGTGCCGCTTCTCGTGGGAAAAGACCGCGCGCATCTTCCGCGCCCACTACCGGAGGATCGCCGGCGCACCGCTGACGGAAGAGGATCGAGCGCTCATCGAAGCTCCCCCGGTCCTCTGAGAATTCGTGGGTGCTCCCCCTTGTCCGCTAGCAGGATCCCAGCACCTCCTCCGCCGCCTCGCGCAGGATCGCCTCGTACTTCTGCAGGTCCGGGGATTCGCTGCCGTCGAGGAACCCCGCCGCGCGGCCGTGCTGCTTCCCCCCGCCGCGGGCGTGCCTCGCTGCCTTCCTCCCTCCCCCGTCCACCAGCAGGTACCGGATCCTCGACCCCGGGCGAAGGGCCACGCCGCGGCCGGCGAGTTCGCGGGTGACCTCCGCGGCCGCCGTCTCCGCGGCGTACCGCTCCGGTTCCTTTGACAGGCGCCGCGCGACCGACAGCGCCTCCGGCGGCACGCGCCCCTCGCGGATCTCCATCGCCGCCGCCTCGACCGACTCCCGCAGCGCCGGCAGCATCGCCCGGAGCTCGTCGATCCCGCGTGCCTCCGCCATCCGGAGCAGGAGGCCCCGCTGGAAGCGGGCGACGAAGGGCGGGGTGTCGGAGCGTCGCATCGCCACGCCGCGCGCCTTGACCTCCCCGCCGCAAAAAGCGCCGGCGAACCGGTTGGGGACGCCGACGCGCGGGTTCCCCCTCGACGGCAGGAAGGCGATCCACCGGTACACGCCCTCCAGGGCGATCGGCATCCCCGTCTCCGCCGTGATCGCCTCCGCGAGGCGCCGGTAGTCGTCCTCCGTCGCGCCCTCCCGCACCACCCAGAGGGCGTCGGTGAGGCCGTGGAGGAAGGAGAACCCCGCCGCTTCCGCGACCTCCTTGGCCGACAGCAGCTTCTCCCGCCCCCACGCGGTGGTCGCCTCGTGCGCCTCGATCCGGCCGAAGCGGGCGTTTTTGTACCCGAGGAAGCCGAAGCACACCACCAGGAGCCACTTCAGCGCCGTCTGCCGCCGGCGCATCGCCTCCCGCTCCTCGGGGCCGACGGCGGCCTTCTGCCGGCCCTTCAGCAGCGCGCGCTTGGCGAGCACCGGGGCGATCGTCTCCGGCACGAGGCCGCGGCGGCGCCGGCACGTGCGCGCGGGGATGCCGGGAACGGGGAGGGCGTCGCCCGGGCAGCATCGGCAATTCACCGTCTCCGGCGAGATGTTGTACCGGTCCATCAGCGACGGGTACATGGATGCGAAGTCGAGCTCCCCGACGTTTTCGTGGAGCCCGGGCCGAGGGAGGTAGGTGAGCCCCCCCTTGTCGGTTTCCACGAGTTCCTGCGCCGTCTTGAACCCCTCCGGCTCCCGCTTCTTGTACGGCACGAGGATCCCCTTGCGCAGCGCCAGCGCCACCTGCATCGCCGAGATGGCGGTGCCCGGCGACGACCGCGCCATCCGCTGGAGCGGGATCCCCGAGAGGCGGGAGAGCTCGATCAGCCCCGGCAGCCCGGTGTCGGCGAAGAGGAACGAGTTGCGGGCGTCCACGTGCCACCGGCCGGAGAGAGCGTGCCCCGCGGCGCGGAAGACGACCTGGCCGTAGGAGAAGTAGGAGCGCTGCCGGGAAAGGAGGACGGCGCCGGCGTCGCCTCCGGCCCGGCGGTCCCCCCGGCCGAGCCGCAAGGGGACGCGGAGGCGCGCAGCGAGTGCGAGCAGGCGGGGCAGGATGTAGTCGTCGCCGTACTCGGTGACCAGCAGGTCGGGGTCGTGGGCGTCGATGAGGCGCGAGAGCTCCCGGAGGAATCCCTCGCCGTCCTCCCAGAGGAGGACGTGGGTCCGTCCGTCTGCGGAGAACTCGAGGGGGCGCACCCGGCCGTGGGCGGGGTGGCCGATCCCCGCGGTCGCAAGGTGTGCCTCCGCGAAGGCGGGGAGGGGGGCGTCGGCGTCCCACGGGGAGTCGAGGACGCGGGAGGCGAGGAGCGCGCCGCCCGGGGAGAGGTCGACCTCGGCCCGCGCCAGCGGGTACAGCCCCGTGGCGTACGCGAACTGCTGCTCGGGGGCGATGTCGGCGTCGTGCAGCGCCTCCGCCCCGAACGCACGTTCCGCCTTCCGCACCGTCTCCCGCAGGGAGAGGGGGGAGGGGACGACGAGCGTCCACGCCGGCGCCGCCTTCCCGGAGAAGAAGTCGATCCCCTCGCGGGAGACCGCGGCGCAACCCCACCGGCGCGCCGCCGCCAGGACCTTCTCCTCCCGCACCCCGCGGCCCGAAAGGGCGAAGGAGGGACAGAACGGCGCCCGCAGGAGCCGCGTCTCCCCGGATGCGGCGCGGAACCAGACCGCGACGCCTTCGCTTTCCGCCGCGACGTCCAGCACCCACCCGGTCATCACGCCTTACCTTTCGCCAGTGGCGCGAGTGTCCCCCGCCAGCCTCGACACGATCTCTTGAAGTTTTTTTTCCAGCTCCCGCAGCGCCCGGCGCTCCTCCACGAGCATGCTCACGAGGATCGCCTCGAAGGGGACCGCCCTCCCGGCGAAGGCGCACGCGGCGGTGTGGTAGCGCGCCGCGGCGAACAGCTCGTCGAGCAGCACCCGGTCCTCCCGGCGCAGCGCGCGCCGGAAGGCGCTCCACGACGCCTCCTCGCGGTACAGCTCCTGGGTGAAGGGCAGCACGGTTCTTCCCATCGCTACCCCCGCCAGCCCGTCAGCACCAGCAACGGGTCGGATGTCCGCTCCAGGTACCGGAAGAACCCCGCGCGGGAGGACATTCCCCCAGGGGGACATTCTTGATCTGTCGGGGGACGAAGGGGAAGAGTGTCCCCCGCCAGCTGAACCGAGTGTCCCCCGCCCAGCCCCGTCGCGCTCTCCCCCGCGACCACCACCCGCGTCCCCTCCCGCGACAGCCGCCGCAGGGCCGAGAGGCACCCCCGGAATACCCGGCACGCCTCGACGTAGGGGACGTCCTCGTCCGCGAACGTCTCCGGCAGACCCAGGACCAGGACGACGCG
This sequence comes from Deltaproteobacteria bacterium, assembly GCA_017889845.1. Classification (GTDB taxonomy): domain Bacteria; phylum Desulfobacterota; class Deferrimicrobia; order Deferrimicrobiales; family Deferrimicrobiaceae; genus JAGGAJ01. The sequence continues at coordinate 7,518 of JAGGAJ010000005.1, read as the reverse complement.
CGCCCCGGAGCGGGACAGCGCGCCGGGAAGGCGGCGCGCGAGGAGCGCCTCCAGCTGGTGGCAGGTGAAGGCGCGGGAGACGAGGAGCCGGGAGAGGGCCTCGCGCCCGCTTCCGCCGAGGGCCCGCTCCGCCCGCGCGACTTCGTACGGGTCGAACCGGTTCCCCCCGTCCACCGCCACGACCGGCTCGCCGGAGAGCAGGGGGCGCGCGAGGGCCCGCAGCGCGAGGCGGCACGCCCCGGGGCCGAGGATGCCCGCCACCTTCCCGGGGGGCGGGGCGAGGCACAGGGCGTACAGCGCGGCAAGGCCGATCCGCTGCGGCGCGGGCTCCACGGCATCCATCCCTACATCTTCCCTACATCTTCCCTACATCTTCCGGAAGAGGCCGACGACCTTCCCCGCGACGCGAAGGGCGGAAGAAGGGGCGCCGGGACCGCCCGCGGCGGGAGCAGCCGGCGCGGGGAGGAACAGCGGCGGGAAGGCGGGGTTCTCCGCCTCGAGCCGGATCCCTCCCTCCGCCCGCCGGAGCCGCTTGACCGTGGCCTCCCCGTCGACAACGGCCACCACGATCTCCCCGTCCTCGGCGCCTTCCTGGGGGCGTACCAGCACGTAGTCCCCGTCCCGGATCCCCGCCCCCGTCATGCTGTCCCCCTTCACGCGGAGGGCGTAGACATCCTCCCCGCCCGCGAGCAGGGGGTCGAGGAGCAGCTCCTCGCCGGCCTCCTCCACCGCCTCGCGGGGAGCGCCCGCGGGGACCCGGCCCAGCACGGGGACGCGCAGGGGGGGGCGGTACGGGGCGGCCGCCTCCGTGAACTCGATCCGGCGGGGGTGGTGCGGCCGCCTTCGTAAAAACCCTTTCCGCTCCAGGACGTCGAGGTAGTAGAAGGCGTTCTTCTCCGCGATGCCGAAGCGCTCCGCGATCTCCCGCGCCGTCGGGGCGAAACGGTTCCGGGTGGCGAACTCCTGCACGAAGGCAAGGACTTTCCGCTGGGACGGGGTCAGGGGCTCCATGGGTAGGTATGGTACCATACATATGCCATGACGGAAAGGGGCGCGATAATCGATCCATGCAGGCGACCGTCTTCCGTTGTCCCAACTGCGGGGCGGAGTTGCATTTCGCCCCCCCGGGGGTCAGTGTCCCCGCCGGCGTCCGCCCCGGTTGCCCGTACGACGGGCTGTCGTACGCGGAACTGCGCGCGGGGCACGACGCCATCTACTTCGGGCCGTGGCGGAAGATCGAGGCCTCGCCCTTCGAGGTCCGGAGGGCGTACCAGCAGTTCCGGCGGCACTTCGACGCCATCGCGAAGGCCCTCGCCGTGCAGGACCTCCCCGCCGCCCGCCGGGACCTCGCGCTCGCCATGGAAGCGTACCACGGGGTGGACCCGACGGCCATCTCCGGGAACGACCTCCGGCTCCTGGACAACGCCCTCTCCTTCATCCACCGGGTGATCGACGACCTCCTCCACGAGAAGGGGCTCCCCCCGCACCGCCCCATGGACTTCGCGGAGTGGTACGATGCGGTGGAAGTCCCGTTCCGGGACGCGTGGTAGCCGATCATGGCACCCAGGAGACGGAGATGATCCACCTGGACCGGTACCCGCGGGAGGTCTCGCTGCGCAACGGCGCGCGCCTCGTCTTCCGTCCCATGGTCCCGGAGGACGTGGACCGCCTGTGGGCGTTCTTCCGGATGATCCCCCCCGAGGACAGGATGTTCTTCCGCCAGGACGTGAGCCGGCGGGACGTGGTGCAGCGCTGGGCGGACACCCTCGACTACGAAACGGTTCTCCCCATCCTCGCCCTGGAGGGGGACCGGGTGGTGGGGGACGCCACGCTCCACCGGCAGAAGGCGGGGTGGAAGCAGCGGGTCGGGGTGGTGCGCATCCAGGTCGCGCCGGACTACCGGCACCAGGGGCTGGGGACGGCGATGATCCGGGAGCTGCGGCATCTCGGGGAGAAGGCGGCCCTCCGCTATCTCATGGCCGAGATCCTCGAGGAGCAGGACGCGGCGGTGCGCGCGTTCGAGAAACTCGGCTTCCGGCATGCGGCGGTGTACCGCAATTTCGCCAACGATCAGAAGGGGCACATGCACAACCTGGTCGTCCTGCTCTACCACATGGCGTCCGCGCCGGCGGACGACATGTCCTTATGATGGAAAACGAATCGTTCTACCGGCGCGCCAGAAGGATCATCTTCGGCGCGCCGCGGGACCTCTTCGACCCGAAGATCTTCCACAACGTCTCCCTGATCGCTTTCTTCGCCTGGGTGGGCCTGGGTGCGGACGGCATCTCCTCCTCCTCGTACGGTCCGGAGGAGGCGTACCTCGCGCTCGGCGGGCACACGATCCTCGCGCTCTTCGTCGCGGCCGCCACGGTCCTGACCGTCTTCATCATCTCCGCGAGCTACTCCCAGATCATCGAGGCGTTCCCCTCCGGCGGCGGCGGGTACATCGTGGCGTCGAAGCTTCTCGGCGAGAAGGCGGGCGTCGTCTCGGGGTCCGCCCTGGTGATCGACTACGTCCTGACGATCACCATTTCGGTGGCCGCGGGGGCGGACGCCATCTTCAGCTTCCTCCCGCTTCCGTGGCTGGAGTACAAGTTCGCGTTCACCTTCCTCGTCATCCTTCTGCTGATCTGGCTGAACCTGCGCGGGGTGAAGGAGTCGGTGGTGATCCTGACCCCGATCTTCATGGCCTTCATCCTCACCCACGTCCCGCTGATCCTGTTCGCGATCCTGCGCCACCTGCCCGACCTCCCGGCCGTGGGAACGCGCGTCTCCTCGGACCTCTCGGCGGCATCCAGCGAGATGGGATGGCTGGGGGTCGGGGCGCTCCTGCTGCGGGCGTACTCGATGGGCGCGGGGACGTACACCGGGATCGAGGCGGTCTCCAACTCCATGCAGACGCTGCGGGAGCCGCGCGTGCAGACGGGGAAGCGGGCGATGGCGTACCTGGCCTTCTCCCTCGCCTTCATGGCCGGCGGGATCATCCTCGGGTACGTGCTGAACGGCGTCGGTCCCGTCCACGGCAAGACCCTCAACGCCGTCCTCTTCGGGGGGCTGGTGGAATCCCTCTGGCAGGGAGGCACGGCGAAGTTCCTTGCCGCCTTCGTCCTCTTCACCGAGGCGGTGCTCCTCTTCGTCGCCGCGCAGACCGGTTTCCTCGGCGGGCCGCAGGTGCTCTCCAACATGGCGAACGACTCCTACATGCCCCACCGGTTCGCGCACCTCTCCGAGCGGCTGGTGACCAAGTACGGCGTCTACTTCATGGGCGGGATGGCGTTCCTGATGCTCTTCATCACGGGGGGCTCGGTCCGGTACCTGGTCATCATGTACTCCATCAACGTCTTCCTGACCTTCAGCCTGTCGCAGTTCGGCATGTGCCGCCACTGGTGGAAGGACCGGGAATCGGAAGGGAAGTGGAAATCCGGGCTGGCGATCAACGGCCTCGGATTCTTCCTCACGGCGTCGATCCTCTGCGTCACCGTGTGGATGAAGTTCCCCGAAGGCGGCTGGATCACGCTGCTCATCACGGGATCGTTCGTCGCCGCGAGCTTCCTGGTCCGGCGCCACTACCGGAAGGCGTCGGGGCACCTGCGGCGGCTCGACGACCTGCTCCTCAATCTGCCGGCCCCCACCCTGGCCGCGGCCCAGGAGCCGATGCTGCGGCGGCAGGCGCCCACCGCCGCGATCATGGTGTCGGGGTACAACGGGCTGGGGATGCACGTGTTCTTCTCCATCGTCCGCTCCTTCCCCGGCACGTTCCGGAACTTCATCTTCCTCTCCGCGGGGGTGGTGGACACCAGCCGCTTCAAGGGGGCGGCCGAGATCGAGAACCTGGCAACGAACCTGCGGGAGCAGCTGCGGAACTACGTCGAGTTCGTGAAGGGGCACGGCTACTACGCCGAAGCGCGGTACCAGGTCGGGACCGAGGTCATCGAGATCATCAACCACCTGTCGGAGAAGGTGGTGGCCGACTTCCCCAACGTGGTGTTCTTCGCCGGCCAGCTCGTGTTCCAGGAGGACAACTTCTTCAACAAGCTCCTGCACAACCAGACGGCGTTCCTCGCGCAGAAGAAGCTGGTGTTCGCCGGCCAGCCGATGATCGTCATGCCCATCCGCGTCCTGGAGTGATCCGCCGGGCGGGGTTGACCGGGCGGCGCGGCTTCTGCCAGAATGGCCGATATAACGACATCCCGGGTTTACACACTGAAAGATCAAGGGGAGGTGGCTTGCCATGACGATCGTGCGCAAAGCGGGCTGGTTCGTCGTTCTGGCGGTGGCGATGGCGGGCTGGATGGGCGTGCTGGGGGCTGTGCGGGGCGTGGCCGAGGCGGGGGTGATCGCCTCCGGCGTTCCCGGGGAAGGAAGCCGCGCGGAAGACCTTTCCAGGGTGCAGGCGTTCCTCGAGAACAAGGTCGTCGTTCAGAAGCTGATCGACTACGGCGTGTCGCCGGAGGAGGCGAAGGCCAAGGTCGAGGCAATGAGCTCGCAGGAGTTGCACCGGCTGGCGTCCCTGACCGACCGGGTGGCGGCAGGGGCGGACGGCGAGTGGATCATCGCGCTCCTGATCATCATCATCCTCATCATCGTGATCATCAAGTTGATGGGTAAGGAAGTCGTCATCCGCTGATGCGCGTGGCCGTGCGGTTCGCGGGCGCCGCCCTGCTCCTGGGCGGCGCCCTTTCCGTCTGGGGCGGGTGCGCGGCGCCCCGCCCCGCCCCCGGGGCGCCGGCTGCGGCCGGGGAGGGAGCGGCGCCGGCGCACGTCATCCCCGGGGTCCCGTTTCTCCCGCAGGAGGAGGATTCGTGCGGCCCCTCCTCCCTCGCGATGCTCCTGCGGTTCCACGGCAAGGACGTCACGACGGGGGAACTCGTCGCGGAAACGCGCACGGCCGGACTCCGCGGGACGCTCATCACCGACCTCGCGGCGGCGTCCCGGCGCCGCGGCGTCCCGGCGGAAGTGGCATCCCTCGACATGGCGGCGCTTCGGGAGCGCATCGCCGGCGGGCAGCCGGTGATCCTCCTCGTCGACCTCGGCGTCTGGGCGTGGAGCCGCCCCCACTACCTCCTCGCCTACGGGGTGACGCCGGAGGGCGTGGTGGCGAACTCGGGGGAAACGGAAGGGAAGGTCATCCCGTACGGCACGCTTGAAGCGCAATGGGCGAAGATGGGACATCTCGCGATCGTCGTCACCGGGGGAGGAACTTGACGTTGTCGCCGGCACGCGGGACCACGGGCTTCCTTATCCCGGCGTTGCTCCTTTCGCTCCTCCTGGCGGTTTCGGCGTGCGCCCGCGTCCCGAAGATCATCGTCCTGGAAGATCCTCTCTCCGCGGACGAGCACGCGACCCTCGGAGTGGCGTACGAGAGGAAGGGCGAGCTCGATCTCGCGGCCCGCGAGTACGAGGCGGCCCTGAAGAAGGATCCGGCGTTCTTCCAGGCCCGGGTCAACCTCGGCAACGTGCGGCTCGCCCAGAAGCGGTACGACGCGGCGCGGGAGGAGTACCTGGAGGCGCTCGCGCTCCGGCCCGACGAACCGGGGGCGACGAACAACCTGGCGTGGGCGGCGATCCTTTCCGGGAAGGAACGGGAGGACGCTCTCCGCCGTATGGAGTCGGTCCTCGAGAGCCCGAATCATCGGTCCCCGCCGCTCCTCGACACCCTCGGGGTGCTCCTCGGCGAATTCTCCCGGCCGGTGGAGGCGGAGCAGGCGTTCGCGGAGGCGGAGCGGATGTGCGCCGCGGGGGAACCGGCGTGCACCGACGCGGTGGCGAAGGAGATCCGCGAGCACCGGGAAGCGCTCCGGATGCGGTACCCGGTCCCGGGGGGGGAACGCCTCTGGTAAAATAGCGGGATGCTGCGCGACTCCTTCGGCCGGAAGGTCGACTACCTCCGCCTCTCGGTCACCGACCGGTGCGACCTGCGGTGCGTCTACTGCATGCCCCCCGAGGGGATCCCCCTCAAGCCCGTCTCCGAGATCCTCGCCTACGACGAACTGGTACGCACCGTGCGCGTGGCCGTGGCCCTCGGGGTCCGCAAGGTCCGGATCACCGGAGGGGAGCCGCTCGTCCGCCGCGGGATCGTTCCCTTCGTGGGACGGGTCGCGCGGGTCCGGGGCGTTCTCGATCTCGGGATGACCACCAACGGGACGACCCTCGCCGAAATGGCCGCCCCCCTCCGGGAAGCGGGGCTTTCCCGCGTCAACGTGTCCCTGGACACGATCCGCCGCGACCGGTACGCCGAGATCACCCGGCGTGACGCCCTGCCGCGGGTCCTGTCAGGGATCGAGGCGGCGGTCCGGGCGGGGCTGTCGCCCGTCAAGATCAACGTGGTGCTGCTGCACGGTCTCCTCCCCGCGGATGTGGACGACTTCCTCGCCCTGGCGCAGGAGATGCCGGTGGAGGTGCGGTTCATAGAACGGATGCCGATCGGCTGCTCCCCCTCGGAGGCGTTCCTCTCCGCCGTGGGGGTCCGGGACCGGATCCTTTCCCTGCCGGGGGTGCGGGAAACCCGGAACGGGGAGCCGTCCTCTGCGGTGACGTACGATGTCCCGGGATTCGCCGGGAAAGCCGGGATCATCTCCCCCGTCTCCCGGAAATTCTGCGAGCGGTGCAACCGGCTGCGGGTGACGGCGGACGGTCGGCTCCGCGGGTGCCTGTTCGCCCGCGAGACGCTGGATCTGCGCGCCGTCCTGCGGTCCGGCCGCGGCGACGAGGCGGTGGCCGATCTGCTCCGCGCCGCGGTACACGCCAAGCCGGAGGGGCACGACCTGTGCGCCTCCGGGGACGATCCTTCCGCGGCGGAGCCGATGTCCCGCGTGGGGGGCTAGTCACTTTCGTGGGAGCGACCGTCCCGCCTCCGCTCCACCCGGGTCTGCGCTACCACAACTACGCCTCCTTCCTTCGCCGCCGGCTGGGCGGAGCCGCGGCCCGCGTGTGCGTCGACGGCGGATTCGCCTGCCCGAACCGGGACGGGACCGTCGGCACGGGAGGGTGCTCCTTCTGCGACAACGACTCCTTCACCCCGGGGATCCGTTTCCCGGGCCTGCCGGTGGAGGAGCAGGTCCGGCGGTCCATCGGGGCGTCCGATGCCGGCGGACGCCGACGCTATCTCGTCTATTTCCAGAAGTTCACCGGCACCCACGCGCCCCCGGAGGTGCTGCGGGAGCGGTACCTGGCCGCCCTCCGCCACCCCGCGGTGTCCGGCATCGTCGTGGGGACGCGGCCGGACTGCCTCGGACCCGCGGCCCTCGACGTCCTCGCGGAGATCGCGCGGGAGCGGTACGTCTGCGTCGAACTGGGGCTGCAGTCGATGTCGGACGACGTCCTGCGGGGCGCCCGTCGCGGGCACGACGTGGCATCGTTCGGGGAAGGGGCGCGGGCCCTCGCGCGGCGGGGGATCGACGTGGGGGCTCACCTGATCTACGGGCTGCCGGGCGACACGCCGGAGTCGTTCCTCGCCGCCGCGCCGTTCCTGTCCGGGCTGGGGGTCCGGGGCGTCAAGCTGCACCATTTCCACGTGGT
>JAGGAJ010000142.1 GCA_017889845.1 Deltaproteobacteria bacterium | reverse complement strand
GGTGACTGTCGTCCCGGTGGACCGGGACGGCGTGGTGGATCCGGCGGCGGTGCGGAAGGCCCTCCGGCCGGATACGGCGCTCGTGTCCGTGATGCACGCCAACTCGGAGATCGGCACGATCGAGCCGGTGGAGGAGATCGGCAGGATCGCCCGCGACGCGGGAGTGACGTTCCACGTGGACGCCGCCGCCTCCGCGGGGCACATCCCCCTCGACGTCCGGGGAGTGCCTGCGGACCTCGTCACCCTGTCGGCCCACAACTTCTACGGCCCGAAGGGAGTCGGGGCGCTGTACGTCCGGGAGGGAACGAAGGTCGCCCCGCGCACCTTCGGCGGGTTCCAGGAGATGGGATACCGGGCGGGGACGGAGAACGTCGCAGGCATTGCGGGCATGGGCGCGGCCGCGGCGATCGCCACGATTGAATCGGGGGCGTGGGCGGTGCACCTTGCGCACCTCGGGAAAATGCTGTGGGACGGCATAGCGAAGATACCGATGCTGCACTTCACGGGGCACCCTGCGGTGCGGCTTCCCGGGCACGTCTCCTTCTGGGTAGAGCACGTGGAGGGGGAGTCCCTGCTGCTGTTCCTCGATGTGAAGGGGGTCATGGCGGCCTCCGGTTCCGCGTGCAGTTCGAACCTGCGGGGGCACGACGAGGAGGACCTGGTAGCCTCCCCCGTCCTGCGGGCGATCGGGGTCCCCAGCGACATCTGCACCGGCTCGATCACCTTCAGCCTCGGCAAGGGGAACACGGAGGACGAGGTGCGGCTCGCGCTGGACGCGTTGCCGCCCATCGTGGAGCGGCTGCGGGCGATGTCCCCGACGTACCTGGATTACCAGAAACAGACGGCCCAAGGAGGTTGATTCCGACATGACGGCGGGACCGTACAGCGCGAAGGTGATGGACCACTTCATGAACCCCCGCAACGTGGGGGAGATCGAGGGGGCCGACGGCGTAGGCGAGGTGGGGAACCCCGCCTGCGGCGACATGATGCGCCTCTACCTGAAGGTCGAGGATGGCCGGGTGGTGGACGCCAAATTCCGCACGTTCGGGTGCGGAGCGGCGATCGCCTCCAGTTCGATGCTCACGGAGATGATCAAGGGGAAGACGGTCGAGGAGGCGCGGGAGATCACCAACCACGCGGTGGCCGAGGCGCTCGACGGCCTTCCGGCGGTGAAGATCCACTGCTCCGTGATGGCCGAGCAGGCGGTCAAGTCCGCCCTCGACGACTACGCGAAGAAACACGCCGGACAATAAGGGGGGGCGATGCTGGACCTCAACGAGGTCGAGATCCTGCAGGTGGCGCTGGCGCACGAGGAACGGGCCCGCGCGTTCTACGAGCGGATGTCCGACCGGCACGGCGGTTCGACGGCGGGCGACCTGTTTGCTTTCCTCTCCAGGGAGGAGGTGGCCCACATCCGGAAGCTGACGGGGCGGCACGGGATCCCGGAGTTCGAGGCGAAGTGGCAGGAGAAGTACCTGCCGTACACCCTGGACCTGGACCGGCTGGCGTGGGAGGAGGGGATCGAGACGCAGTACGCCTCGGGCCCGGAGTCGGTCCGGCGCGGGCTCGGCATCGCGCGGAAGGCGGAGACGCACGCCATCGCCTTCTACGCCCGCGCGGCGAAGGTGGTGGAGGACAAGCGGACGAAGGAACTCCTCGCCGAGCTGGAGGGCGAGGAGCGGAACCACCTGGCGAAGATCGAGGGGTACCTGGCCGACCTTCCGCCGGCGCCCTGACCGGTTCTTCCGGCGGGTCGCCGCCGGTCCCGACTATACCTGGAGGAGAATCCGATGACCACCAACCCGATGGACGTGATCCGGATGGCCCTGGACCGCGAGAAAGCCGCGTACCGCAGCTACACGGAGTACGCGCGCATCGCCACCGAGCCCGCGATCAAGGAACTGTTCCAGTACCTCGCCGGGGAAGAGAAGAAGCACGTGAAGCTTCTCCAGGAGGAGATCGAGAGGGAAACCCACCAGGAGATGTAGACGCGCGGCGTTCACGCCGCCGGAGGCGGTCGTGGAACTCGTCCTGTACGACACCGCGCTCCGCAGGAAAGTCCCTTTCACCCCCGCGGATCCCCGGCGGGTGGGGATCTACGCCTGCGGCCCCACCGTGTACCGGTACGCCCACATCGGGAACCTCCGCACCTACCTGTTGACCGACCTGCTGGTGCGCGCCCTCCGCCTGCTGGGGCACGGCACCTTCGTCGTCCAGAACATCACGGACATGGGGCACATGCACCAGGACCGGCTGGAGGAGGGGGAGGACAAGGTCATCGCAGCGGCGCGGGCGGCGGGGAAGAGCGCGCGGGAGATCGCGGCCTTCTTCACGGAGGCGTATTTCCGGGATTGCCGCCGCATGGGCTTCCTCCCCGCGGACGTCTTCCCGCGGGCCTCGGAGCACGTGCCCGACATGATCGCCCTCGTCGGGGCCCTTTCGGAGCGCGGGGCCGTTTACGGCGGGGGCGGGTACCTGTACTTCGACGTGTCGAAGGCACCCGGGTACGGCGCCCTCTCCGGCGCCGCGCTGGGGGAGGGGGCGACGGCGGAGCGCACGGACCCGTCGATCCACCGCCACAAGAAGCGCCCCGAGGATTTCGTACTCTGGATGCCGGCGGAGCCGGGAAGGGAGTTCCTCTGGGACAGCCCGTGGGGCCCCGGCTGGCCGGGGTGGCACTCCGAGTGCGCCGCCATGGCGTTGAAGTACCTGGGACCCGAGTTCGACCTGCATGTTGGCGGGGTCGACCTCCGCTTCCCCCACCACGAGAATTCCCGGGCGCTGGCGACGACGGCGACGGGGAAGCGGTTCGCCTCCCTCTGGGTGCACGCGGCGCACCTGCTCGTGGACGGCAGGAAGATGTCCAAATCCGCGGGGAACGAGTACACCCTGGATGACCTGGCATCGGGCCCGCCCGGGGGCGGAGGAGGATTCACCGCACCGGAATTCCGCTACTACTGCATGACGCTGCACTACGCGACGCCGATGAACTTCACCTGGGGGGGGCAGGCGGCTGCCGCGAGATCCCTCGCGCGGCTGCGGAACGCCTTCCGGAAGGCTGCGGAACGCGCGACGAAAGGAGAGGGGGACGCCGCCCTGCTGCGGGACCGGTTCCGCGAGGCGATTTCGGACAACCTGAACATGCCCCGCGCGGTGGCGGTCGCGCACGAGGCGTCCCGTTCCGCGGCGGGAGGGGACGTGGCGAGGTCCCTCTCGCGGGAGTGGGATGCCGTCCTCGCCTTGGGGCTGCTGCCCGGGGCGGCAGGGGAGAAGCAGGGACCGGAGGAGGTCCCCGCCGCGGTCGCGGAGATGGCGCGGGAACGCGACGAACGGCGGCGGGCGCGCGATTTCGCAGGGGCGGACGCGCTCCGGGAGCGGATCCGCGCCGCCGGGTACGACGTCTCGGACTCCGCGGAAGGAGGAGCGCACCTTCGGAAACTCCAGGGGGAACGGGGAGGGAATGAATGAGACCGGTTCGGACCTCGGACGACGTGATGGAGATCGGGCACGGCTACCAGCGGGCGATGATCCTGTTCACCGCGCTGAAGATCGGGCTGTTCCGCGGCCTGGCGGAGGGGCCTTGCGGCGCCCCTCTGCTTGCGCGGCGGATCGGGGCGGATCCCGGGAAGCTCGCCGTCCTCCTCGACGCCCTTTCTTCTCTCGGGCTGGTCGGGAAGCGGGCCGGAAGGTACCGGAACGCCGGCATCGCGAGGGATCTCCTTCTCCCGGGTCCCCGCTCGATGGAGTCGATCCTCCTGCACCATCTCGACGGCTGGGGGGAGTGGGGACGGTTACCCTCTGCTGTCCGTGCGGGGCGCGAGCCCCGCATCCGGGCGGAAGGAGGGTACCAGGAGAACTTCATCCGCGGGATGGAGGAGAACGCGCGGGAGCGGGCGGCGCGGGTGGCACGGGCGTTCCCTCTCCGGGCGAGGGAACGGCTGCTGGACCTTGGCGGCGGCGCGGCCACGTACGCGGTCGCCTGGGCGGAAGGCTGCCCGGACGCGGAGATCACCGTCTTCGACACGCCGGGGACGCTCCGGATCACGCGGAAGATCCTCCGGGAGAAGGGCGCGGAAGGCCGCGTCCGCCTCGTCGAGGGGGATTTTCTCAAGGACCCCCTCGGCGGCCCGTACGATTTCGTCTGGATATCGCAGATCCTGCACGCCTATGCCGTGCCCGACTGCGTTCGCCTGCTGCGGCGCGCGCGCGCGTCCCTGGCCCCGGGCGGGCGCGTCGGGGTGCAGGAGTTCCTTCTGGACGACGGAAAGACCTCCCCCCCCGGAGCGGCCTTCTTCTCCGTCCACATGGTGGCCGTGACGGATGGGGGGCGGGCTTACACCGCGGGCGAGATCGCCGGGATGATGCGGAAGGCGGGGTACCGGAAAGTCGTCGCCGAACCGAAGGATGCCCGGGGCGTCGGCATCGTCCATGCTTTCGGGGGACCTTCTTGATCTGTCGGGGGACGAAGGGAAAGAGTGTCGCCAACGAGCAGTCACCCGAAAACCGGAGACGCTACGAGTTTGCAGAGCAGGAGGCGAAGGCGAAGAGGGCGGGGCTTATGGTAGGAAAAGAATCCACGGCCGCCGTGGGAGTTCAGAGCTGTTCAGCGCGAACGATAGATGAGTTAGGAGACAACTTTCCAATCGCAGAGATGTAGCATCCCACGCTCCCCTTCTCGGTAAATATTTTCCCAACAAGACCCCATCAGCCCGCTAGCACGAGTTACCAATAGTATAATTCCATGTCATATAGAGCATTTACGTTCCCCCCATCCATTGGTGTCAATATTGCAGATATGTTCTACGGTTAAAAATTTA
>JAGGAJ010000004.1 GCA_017889845.1 Deltaproteobacteria bacterium | reverse complement strand
CTTGAAGGCGAGGGAGCCGGCGATCTTGAACGCCATCTCCGAGGAGTCGACGTTGTGGAACGATCCGTCGAACACGGTGGCGCGCACGTCCACCACCGGATACCCCGCGATGACGCCCTTGGCCATCCGCTCCACGATTCCCTTCTCGACGGCGGGGATGTACTGGCGCGGGATGACGCCGCCCACGATCCCGTCCACGTACTCGAACCCCTTCCCCCGCGGGAGCGGCTCGAGGCGGATCCAGCAGTCGCCGTACTGGCCGCGCCCGCCGGTCTGCTTCTTGTGCTTCCCCTGCGCCTCCGACTTTCCCTTGATGGTCTCGAGATATGCGATCTTCGGCGTGCGCAGCTCCACCTCGACGCCGTACGCGCGCTTGAGCTTCTCCACCGCAACCTCGAGGTGGGTCTCCCCCATCCCGGCGAGGATGAACTCGTTCGTCTGGGCGTCCTTCCGGAAGCGGAGGGTGGGGTCCTCCTCGATCATCCGCGCCAGGGATGTCCCGAGCTTGTCCTCGTCGTTCCGTGTCTTCGGGCGGACGGCGAAGGAGATGACCGGTTCCACCCCCTCCGGGCGCGCGAAGACGATCGGGCTCTTCGGATCGCACAGCGTGTCGCCCGTGGAGGTCTCCTTGAACTTCGCCACCGCCACGATCTCGCCAGCGGAGGCCGACCCGACGGCCTTCTGCTTCTTCCCCTCCAGACGCAGGATCTGGCCGATCCGCTCCGCCGCGTCCTTGCTGGTGTTCAGGGGAGACATGTCCGGGGTCAGGGACCCCGAGAAGACCTTGAAGATGGAGAGCTTCCCCGCGTACGGGTCCGCCAGGGTCTTGAACACCTGGGCGGAGAAGGGCGCCTTCTCGGAGATCGCCCGCTTCTCCTCCACCTTCTTCTTGGGATGGGTTCCCGCCACCTCCCCGCGGTAGGACGGGTCGGGAAGGGCGAAGTTGATCGCGTCCAGGAGCGGCTGGATCGCGATGTTGCGCGTCGGCGACCCGCAGAAGACGGGGAGGAACCGCATCGCCCGGACGCCCGCCCGGAAACCGGCCCGGATCTCGTCTTCCGTCAGTTCGGTCCCCTCGAGGAACTTCTCGATCAGGGAGTCGTCCGACTCGGCGCACGACTCCATGAGTCTCTCCCGCGCCTTCCCCGCTTCCGCGGCGAGGTCCGGCGGGATGTCCGTCACCGTGAACTCCCCCGTGTCGCCCTTGTACGCCAGCGCCTTCATCCGGAACAGGTCCACCACGCCGGAAAACTTCGCCTCGCTCCCGATGGGGATCTGCGCCGGCACCGCCGGCACCTTGAGGATGTCCGCGATCTCCTCGACCGCCTTCGCGTAATCCGCCCGCTCCCTGTCCATCTTGGAGATGAAGGCGATCACGGGAACGTCCGCCGCCCGGGCGAGGTTCCACATCTTCTCGGTCTGGACCTCCACTCCCGCCACGGCGTTCACCACGAGTACCGCCCCGTCGAGGACCCGCAGGCAGGCCCGCGTGTCCGCCTCGAAGTTGATGTATCCCGGCGTGTCCGCCACCGTCACCTCCACCCGGTTCCACGCGTAGTGGTGGAAGGAGGTGCTGATCGTGATCTTCCGGCGGATCTCCTCCGGGTCGTAGTCGAAGTTGGAGCTGCCGTCGTCCACCTTCCCCATCCGGTCGGTGGCCTTCGCGTTGAACAGCAGGGCTTCCGCCAGCGTCGTCTTCCCCGCCCCCCCGTGGGCGATGATGCCGACGTTCCGGATCTGTTGGATGTCCACTCTGACCGTCCTCCTCGCGGTTGCTCCGCCGGCGCGCCTGTCTCAGCGGGTATCGGAACAATTCCTATCGTATATAATACGCAGCCCCTCGAGAGTCAAATTCTCATCGATTTCGTGGATTTTGGAGGACTCGGACGCGATGGTCCTCGCCAGTCCCCCCGTGGCGATCACCTGGGGATCGAGGCGCACCTCCTTCCGGATCCGGTCGATGATCCCGTCCACCAGCGCCACGTAGCCGTAGAAGATCCCGGATTGCATCGCCGCCACCGTGTTCTTCCCGATGACCGTCGGGGGTTTTGCGATCTCGATCCGGGGAAGCTTCGACGCCTGCCGGAAAAGGGCCTCCGCGGAGATGTTCACGCCGGGGGCGATGACTCCCCCCATGTAATCCCCCTTCCCGGAGACGTAGTCGAAGGTGGTGGCGGTCCCGAAATCGACGACGACGCAGGCCTTGTGGTGCTTCGCGAAGGCCGCCACGGCGTTCACGATCCGGTCCGCCCCGACTTCCTTGGGATTGTCCATCTTGATGGAGATGCCGGTCTTGACGCCGGGGCCCACCACCAGCGGCGTCACCCCGAAGTACCGCTCGCACAGTTCCACGATGGTCGGGGTGAGCGGCGGGACAACCGAGGAGATGATGATCGCCTGGATCTCGCGGGAAGAGAAGTGGCTCGCGTCGTAGAGGTTCCGCAGGAGGATCCCGTACTCGTCGCTGGTCTTCTCCCGGTCTGTCCACACGCGCCAGTGGTGCAGCAGCCTCTCCCCCTCGTAGACCCCGAGGACGGTGTTCGTGTTGCCCACGTCGATGACCAGCAGCATCCCCGCCCCTCTATCTCCTCATCGCCCGAATTCTAGGATCTCGCCGCTGTGTACGGTTTCCGCCGACCCTACGCCGTCGGGGCGGAACCGGAGCGCCCCGTCCGGGTCCACACCTTCCGCAACCCCCCACCCTTCCCCCCGCCCCCGCCGCAGGAGAACGCGGCGGCCCCGGAGGAAGTCCCTGCGGTCCCACCCGTCGCGGAGCGCCGCGAACCCGCCGGCGAGGAACTCCCCGTACAGGCCGGCGAACGCGTCGAGGAAGCGCGCGAGCAGCTCCGCCCGCGGGAAGGGGCGGCCGGCGCGGATCCGCAGGGAAGTGGCCCTGCCGGAAATCTCCGGGGGGAAATCCCCCGGCTCCATGTTCACGTTGATCCCCACGCCGATCACGACGTGGCGCACCCGGTCGGGGTCGGAGGCCATCTCGGCGAGGATCCCCGCGGCTTTCCGGTCCCCCAGAAACAGGTCGTTGGGCCACTTCAGGCCCCCCGGAACGCCCATGCCCTCCAGCGCGTCGGCCAGCGCCACCCCCGCGACGAGGGAGAGGTGCGTCGCCCCGGCGGGAGGGACGTCCGGGCGCAGAAGCAGGGAAACGTACAGGTTCATCCCCGGCGGTGAGATCCACCGCCGCCCCAGCCTGCCCCGCCCTCCGGTCTGGGAGTCCGCCACCACGACGGTCCCGTGGGGGGCGCCACTCTCGGCCATCTCCATCGCCCGGCTGTTCGTGCTGTCGGTTTCGTCCAAGACTGCGAAGGTGACCCATGGGCCGCCCGGCCGCACCCTGGCGCGCAGGTCCGCTTCGGTAAGCCGGTCGGGCATCTCCGTCAGGCGGTACCCCGTCCCCCGGGCCCCCTCGATGGCGTATCCTTCCCCGCGGAGGGCCATTACCCGCTTCCACACGGCGGCGCGGGAGATCCCCATGCGCCCGGCGATCTCCTCCCCGGAGACAAAGCTCCCCTTCCGCTCCACGAGGATTCGGTGGAGCCTGTCTCCCATCACCCTCCCGCCGCCCGGCATCCGGAATGAACTTTCATTCCATTAAGCATTCCGGGTGGATGGAAATCAACCCAAAGATGGCGGAATGCTGGCGGGGAAAAGGGCAAGTTTCCCCATCTCCTGGTCGATAAGACATACACTATCGGATAAACAAGGGGAAATGGACCCTTATTCGCCGTGAACGGATCAGAAATACACATGGAGGATCAAGGGCGGACCAGGCAGGTCGTAATGGATCTGCTCTCGGTCCTTTCCCGTGTCATACCCGCCTCCTGCTTCTCCATCGTCTGTTACGGCTTCTGGGTACACTTCACCCAGACGGGGAAATGGACTTCGCTCCTATGGATGGCTTCCGAGGGGTTGGTAGCCCTGCTGCTGGTATTCCGCAGGGCCTCCCATCGGATTTCGCGGAATCCCTGGGACTGGGTCATCGGGATCGCCGGTTCCATGGCGGCCCTCCTCGTCCGCCCGGCCGAAACCTCGCTCGTGCCGATTGCCCTGGGGTCCGCCCTTCAGATCGGCGGAACGTTGTTCGCGATATATGGGAAGGTCGTGCTGGGAAGGAGCTTCGGGATCGTGGCCGCCAACCGGGGCATCGTCGTGGAGGGGGCCTACCGCATCGTCCGGCATCCGATTTACCTCGGCTACCTCTTGACTCACGTCGGCTTCCTGCTGGCCAACTGGAGCGCCCGGAACGTCGCGCTGTACATCATCGAATATTTTTTCCAGGTGTCCCGGATCCTGGCGGAGGAACGGCTTCTGAAGGAGGACGAATCGTACCGCGCCTACACCGGGCGTGTACGGTACCGGCTGATCCCGGGGATCTTCTGACCGTTCACGAGGGGGCCACGAAGACGAACGGGTAAAGGACCTCCACCGTACGCCCCCCGGTCGAATCGAACGTCCAGCGCAGGACCTTGTCGAGGACGGCATTCACGAACGCGGAATCCCGGAATGTCACCTCGACCGATTCGGCGCCCTGAATCTTCCCGGAATGGTCAATCCGGAACCGGACAAGGATTTTCCCCCGCAGCTCGGGATTCCTCTGGATCGCCTCGGTATACACACCCTCCAATTCCGGTAGGTACCCGCGGACCCGTTTCCGGATCGCGTCACGGATCCAGGCGGGGATCGGCTCCCCCGTGGCGTCTCCGGTCCCCCCGAACATCATCGACGCTTCGGTTTCCTGTCCGAAGCCAACCGAGGGCCGGCCGGTCTGGCGCAACCGGCCTTCGAGCTCCTCCAGGTGCTTCCGCATCGCGGCAGCCCTCTCTGTCGCAACCGCCGGGGCGAAGTCCCCGGGCTTTACGGGTCCTTCGTTGGCCCACTGCCGCACCGGAATGCCGCCAGCCCTCCCCTCCCTGCGTGTCACGGGTGCTTCTGGCACCTTCGCTGCTCCGGCGTCGAGCTTGTCGAGCCACCTGCGGGCAGCGGGGGGCGGTTTCGGGTTGGTCCTGGCGGAACCGGACGTGTCAGGGGCAGAATTCGCCGGCCCGGCCTGGACCTGGGCCAGAGGCGCCGGTGGCTCCTCCGGCAGTTCCGACATCGGCAGGGAGGTCAGCTCGACGAACACCGGGGCCGGATCCACCCGGGACGGAAAGAGGGACGATACAGCCGGTCCCAGGATGACCACCGCAGCGTGGACCGCGATGGAAACAGCCACCATCCTCCGGATGGTCCGTCCCTGCCACTCGCCCGGGAACTCGATCGCCGGGCATGCGGTCATCGCCGCATCAAAGCTCGGTGAAATAATCTTTGCAGGCACGTGCCACCAACCCGTTCTCCAGGCGGGGAACTTCGCCTTCGTATTGGCAGATCTCCACGACGCGGCTCAGCACATCGTTGGGATGGCATGCGCTCAGCCGCACCTTCCTTCGGCCATGCTCCTCCTCCAGCAGGTAACGGATCACCTCCGGCCGGAACGGAAGACCGAGGCGGTCGCAAACCTGCTGGCAGATCCGGACGTACTCCCCCTCCCCCAGGTAGTCGATCTTTATCTTGTACCCGATCCGGCGGAGGAACGCCTCGTCGGCCAACTGCCGCGGCTCGATGTTCGTCGAGAAGAGGATGATCTGGTCGAAGGGGATCTCGAACTTCTTCCCGTTCTGCAGCGACAGGTAGTCGCGCGACTTCTCGAGGGGGACGATCCATCGGTTGAGAAGGTCGAAGGGGCGGACCAGCTGCCGACCGAGGTCGTCGATCAGGAAGACCCCGCCGTTGGCCTTCATCTGGAGCGGTGCTTCGTAGAATTTGGCGATCGTATCGAAGCTCAGGTCGAGCATCGCCAGGGTCAGCTCACCGCCCGCGATGACCACCGGGCGTTCGCAAACCACCCAGCGGCGGTCGAACTCGGTCCTGTTTTCCAGGACAGCCCGGGTCGGATCCGCCGGGGTGCCGAGATCGATAGAGGAATGGTTGACCGGGTCGAACACCCGGATTACCTGGTTGTCCACACAGACGGCGTGGGGTATGAAGACGCTTCCGCTCAGGACCCGCGCCAACCTCTCGGCGATGAACGTCTTGCCGTTCCCGGAGGGTCCGTACAGGAAGATGGATCGGCCGGAGTTCACCGCGGGGCCGAGGCGTTCGAGCATCCCGGGCGCCAGCACAACGCCCTCGAAGGCGCGGGCCATCGCCTCGCGGTTGACCGCCATCTTCCGGATCGTCTGCTTCCTCGCCACTTCCGCGTATTGTTTCAGCGTGACGGGCGCGGCTCCGACGTATCCCGAGAGCTGGAGATACTCCTTCGCCCTCTCCCGCCCGAGGTCGGTGAGGGCGAAGGTGTAGGTGGCGCGGATGTCACCCCCCTTTTTCACCTCGGCCAGCCGTTCCTTCTTCAGGAACTCCATCACGTCGTTCGCCACGCTGACGGGGAGCGCCAGCTTCTCGGAGATGGAGGAGAGGGTCATCACGCCGCCGAAATACAGCGTCTTGCAGGAGAGCTCGACGAGGAAACCGAGGGTGAGCCCGGACTCCTCCACGGTCTTTGGCGGCTTCGGCAGGACGGAAACACGGATCTTGCGGGTCTCCTCAATCATGGTACGCTCCTTCGGTCTCTGTTCGGCCGGCCGGCAACGCCTTCGGAAGGATATCCGCGGGAAGGACCGGCCGTGCCATGTCTTCCAGGAACAGATCATACCGGATGGGTGTGGGTAGCTCGATACCGGGGTGAACGGGCAGGTAGAGGACTTCGGGTTTCTCCCGGAGGCCGCGAACTTCGAGTTCCTCCATATGCAGGGGGGTCGAGCCGGACCGTACGGACCGCGGCTCCGCCGCGAATCCCTGCGATGCCGCCAGGAACCCGATCGCGAAAATCGCAAGCGCCCTCTTCATCGCGCCTTACCCTCCATCACCGGCACGGCACCCTCCAGGAGGGCCTGCGCCGTCTCGAGCCGTTTCCGGATCGGGCCGGCGAGGTCCGACGATCCTTCCTCCTCTTCCAGACGCTCCAGCGCGCCGGCGTAAAAGTCCACCGACCGCTCGAAAAAGGATTTCGCGCGGATCCCCAATGCCTCCTCGTACTCCTCCCGGTCGATCCCTTTCAACCCTTTCGGCCGCTGGGAGTCCAGAATCGCCTTTCCGTATTCCACGAGCAGGTCTCCCGATAACAGGTCGGCCTGGATGGCCACCTCCAGCGGCGACTCGCCCGCGGCTTTTTCGTATTCCCCGAGGGCTTTTCGGAAGAGCCGGTCCTTCATGGCGAGACTCTTCTCCAGGGGGATGACCAGGCGGGTCTTTCGGAACTGCTCGGCCCAGTTTTCCCCGATCGCGATCCGGACTTTCCCCGCCAGTTCCGCCAGTTCTCCGGCACCTTCCTCCTCCACACCGGTGTCCACCTTCCTCAAACCTTCCTCCATCAACCGGATCGACGATTTCGACTTCTCGCGCCCCCACCCGTCGAGACCGATGGAGAGGGTCGCGTATGTCCACATCCACGCCGGAGCCGGATATCTCGAGCGATAGGCGGCAAACCTCCTGATGGCCGCTTCGGGCGGTCCGTGCTCCTCCGCGATCCGGGCGGCACGGAAGAGGAACCGAGGCGCGGCACTGTTTTTCGGAGAACGGTCCGCGACTTCCTCGTACAGTCCGCCAGCCCGTGCGAATTCCTCCCGCTCCTCCAGGAACGGCCCGATCACACCCGCGACCTCCAGGGACTCCTCCCTACGGGGAAATTCCGCCAGGAACCGACTGCCGGTACGGATGGCTCCTTCCACGTCGCTTCCCTGCGCGTACAGACGCATCGCCCGGAGAAGGTACATCGGGACTTCCGGATTGCCTGGAAATCTGCCGGCGAGTCCCTCGAGCGCCGAGGCAGCGCCCGCAGAGTCCCCGGCAACCACCTTCCCGTCGATCTCCTTGAGGGTGGAGAGCAGGTAGAGGTCCTTCGCCCGCGCCTCGGAGCCGGTATCGGTCCCCTTCGCGCCATCCGCGAGTACGAGGGACGCCTGCTCCCGTGCGGCCGCAAGCTCTCCCTCATACAGGGCGGCCTCGGCCCGGATCAGGTTCGCTTGTCTTGCCTGGGAAGGGGCAGCAGACGGGCACCCGGCGACCTCCACGGCCATTGCCCCGGCCCGGCCGAAATCACCCGCTGCGAGGAACGCGGAGGATGCCCTCAGTGCGATGGATACCGATTTCCCGGAAGGATACTCCGTCAGCAGAAGGAGCGCGGCGTCTTCCGCGTCCTCGGCCGTCGACTCTTTCCGCTCGTATCCGGCGACCATCGTTTCCGCGTACAGAAGCGTCGCCCGCTCCCCGGTGGCATCCGCGCGCTGCTCCCCGACGAGTTCCTCGAGAAGCAGGATCCCCGCTTCCCGTTCCCCCGACCCGAGAAGGGCAATGGCCCACTTCAGGATCCGTTCCCCGTCGTCGATCCCCGATTCCTCTCCCCTTACCTTGAAATACTCTCCCGTCAATGTGGCAGCGTAGGCGTAGGCCTGTCGGGACCCGGTACGGATTCCCTCGTCGAACTTCCTTTCGGCGAGGTTCCTGTACATCTCGGCCAACTCCTTTGCGGTCTTTTCCGCTACGAGGGCCGGCCGCGACCGCGCCCATGCCGATTCCGGGCCGTACTTTCCCCGCAGGGTCAGGGCGCGGGAGATCGCCTCCTCTTCCTGGCCCGCCTGGAGGAGCGATACCACCGCCTCCATCTCGAGCGCCGCTGCACGGTCGTCGGAAGGGAAGCGCCGGGCGGCGATGTCACGGACCGCCGCAGAGCGTACCGCCTCGCCTCGCCGCTCTTCGGCTTCCCACAGGGCGGCAAGGAGAGCCTTCCCTCCGCACGTCCCCCCGTTCACGGGGGGGTACGAGTCCAGCCGTTCCGGGGAGGCATCCTTCCAAGCGCGGACCGCGAGCTTCACCACATCCCCCTCGAAAGCCGACGGCTCCCCGCACGCAAACTTGGGGTCTGATAGGAGGGGAGACAATTCCCGGAGCGCCCCGTCGACATCCCCGGATTGAAACCCGATCCAGGCGATCATGTACCGTGAAACCCGGGAGGCATCGGGATTCCCGGCATCCGCCGCGGCGCGATACCGTGCCACGGCCCCGGCGGTGTCCCCGGCCAGGAGCGCCTCATGACCGAGGCGGACACCGATTCCCGCCGAGAGGGGGGATGCGGGGTATTTCTCCAGGTACACTCTTGCGACGCGCCCGGCGGCAGGATCTTTGATCGCCATCCGCAGGACGGTGTCCAGGTAGAGCCTTTCCTCGCGTCTGGCGTCGGAAGGGGCCTCCCCCTGGAGGATCGGCAGGACGCGGCCGATCATTTCCCGCTCCTTCTCGTCCGCGATCCGCCCGGGATATCGCTCCCATCTGCCCCTCCCCTCCGCCAGAACCGACCCGATCCGGACCGCAACCTCGGGGACGTCCTCCGGAGCAAGATGGCCGTCGGCGAGGAGGGAAACGGCGCGTCCGATGGCGTGCAACGATTTCTCCCGTTCCGCCTCCCCCGCCTCCTGCCTCATTGCGTGGGCCTGGCGGACGAGGGTATCCGCCAGCTGCCGCGCGGTCGCGTGACGCAGGGCGATCAGGCCGTGGATTCTGCCTTTCCACGCTGCGGCACGCTCCGTCTCCTCCAGCGCCCGGACGATCGGCAGGAGCGCGGTCATTCGGGCATCGGCATACGCGATCGCCTCCCGCACCGCCCGATCGCCGGGACCGTCCGCCCCATCGCCCCGCTCCTCTTTCTTCCGCAGGATATCGAAGTATTGCCCCGTGAAATCCTGGATATCCACGGCCGTTGCCCGGATCACCTGCAGTTCCTCGAGGAAGAGTCCCACATCCCGGAGGAGAATGGGGACCTCCGTCTCTCTTCCGCCCCCGATGGTGGCGATGGTCGCTTCCCGGCGCTCCCGGATCCGGTCCCGGAGGATGTGGATCTCCGCCTGGTTTTTTTCCAATTGGACGAGGCGGCGGTACCGCCCGATCGGATGTCCCAGGTTCTGGAGGGTATCGACGGTGGCGGACAACTGCTCCACCAGCCGGTCGACTTCGACGCCACCCAGCGTCACCTCCTCGACCCTCTGGATGATCTCGCCGATTTCCCCGTAGGAAAGGAAACGGGGGAATTCGGGAGATTGCCCGTTTGCCCCGGCCAGGGAACCGGTCCGGTCCGCCAGGAGAAGGCCGACCAGAAGCTCCACCACGACGGTCCGAGGCAAATACCCGCCGCTGGCATCCAGGGAGGAGAGAACCTGACGGGTGGCCCGGAGGCGGTCGAGCTGGAGTCGCAGGGATTCCACGTTCCCGGAACGGTCCGTGGTTTCCGAGGAGGGAGGCGAAACCGACAACAAGGCATCCTCCAGCTCGTTCCCGGCCTGGTTCAGTGCGTTGATCGCCGTATCATACCGTCCCCGTTCCCTCGCGATTCCGCCGAGGAGGAGGAGATACCGGATCCGCTCCACGAGTGGATTTCCGGCGATCATCTCGGCCGGAAGCTGCCTCATGGCCTGCACGGGCTCCGCCACGGAAGCGGAGTATCCGATCCGGTCCAGCGGCGCATTCCCGTTTCGGAGGAGGGCCTGAAAAACCCTCGCCGCTTCGGATTCATTTCCACCCGTCAGCAGTAGCTCCGCACGCGACCTTGCCGCCCTCTCCGCGAGGAGGTTCCCCTCTTCCGGTCCGCCTGCCCCTTCCTCCACCCGCCGGAAGAGTTCCAGCGCCCTGGTGACATCCTTCCTCTCCGCGGCGATCTGACCGAGGGAGTACAGTGCAAGAAGGCCGTACGGACCTTGCGTCCCCGCCTGGGCGAGAGTCGCGGAGGCGTCCCCCACCCGTCCAGCGGTCCCGCGGAGCCCCGTGCCGTAAAAATACAGGATCGGCGGAGTCCGGGCGCCGCTGCGGATGGCGGTCTCGGCGATCATGACGAGACGCCCGGGGTCGGGGTACCGTGACTGGGCTGCGACGACTTCCTCGAACAGCGGCGCTGCCGCCTCGATCGGAAACAGCCCCAGGCGCACCCTCCGCTCGAGAAGCTCCGCCGCCTCGGGGAAGAGCCCCAGGGACATGTACCCGCGGAACAGGGAGCGCGTTTCCCCGTCTGCTGCTTTAACGGACGAGGCGAGACGGGCCATCTCCGCCAACGGGACTTCGGCACGCGCCCGGGGTGTCAGGATCGGAAAGAGAAGGAGGACCGTGCAGGCGAGAAAGGGAAGGAGGAGGCGTCCGCCTATTTCCGGTGGAAGATCCGCTTCACGATTCGAACTGGATCTCATCCCCGACCTCGGTCCCCGTTCTCTCGATGGTGCCTGCCGGCAGCTCGAGGACCCCCCGGGCGCTCCAGAACACTCTGGATATGCGGTTCGCGCGGAACCGTTCATACCGTCCCACCACCATCAGGTCCCGGTCGAGGAACAGCGCGTCGAAGACGAAGCGCATGCCGAACGAATGGATGCTGCCGCAGGGGGATATCCAGAGACCCTCCCCGGGAGATAGCCCCTCCGTGCCCAGCAATCCCCGCGATCGGGCGAGGAAGGTCTCCGCCTTCCGGATGGTGTCCCCGATCGCGGCGTCCCGGGTGAGGTTGCGGGCCCTCAGCGGGGAGCGATCCCCCGGACCGATCATTACCTCTTGCTCGCCTTGCCGGTCCGGCGGGATCTCACGTAAAGGTACAGTCCAAGTACGGCGAGAAACGCCACGGCCCACGGTAATATCCCGTTCATTCGGATTCCCCTCCCATGTGAATTCTCCCGTCTATTTCGATGCCACGGGGAACAGGATGGTGAAGATCTTGATGACGCCAGGCCCAAGGATGACGATGAACAGCGCGGGAAAGAGGAGGAATACCAGCGGGAAGACCAGCTTGATGGTGGTCTTCGCCGCAGCCTCTTCGGCTTTTTGCCGGCGGCGCATGCGGAGGGAGTCCGAATGGACGCGAAGGGACTGCGCGAGACTCGTCCCCAGCTTCTCCGTCTGGATCAGCATCGCGACGAGGGACTTTATGTCTTCCACCCCCGTCCTTTCCGCGAGGGCCCGTAACGCCTCCTGCCGGGGCTTCCCGGCCACCATCTCCCGGTTGACGATGTCGAACTCCTCGCTCAGGGACGGGCTCGACAGGCGAAACTCCTCCGTGATCTTCACGAATGCGGCGTTCAGGCCCAACCCTGCCTCGACGCAGACGACCAGGAGGTCCAGGCCGTCCGGGAGGGCGTCGGTGATCTCCTCCTGGCGCTTCCGGACCTTCCTCCGTAGCGCGAAATCCGGGAGGAGGAACCCGACGACCCCCGCTGCAAGCAGGATCATGAAGGCCAGCCGGCTCTCCAGCCCGGCGGCCTTCGCATAGACCAGGCCCAGGAGCGCCAGGATGACCGGCAATGCCCAGCGGATGAGGAGGTAGGTCTGATACGCGCCCGCGCTCCGGTACCCCGCCTGGTTCAGGAGGAGCCGCGCGCCCTCGAGTTCCTTCCCGGAGAGCATTTCCACGAGCTCGGTTTCCGCCTGCGCCTTGCGCGTGAACCGGTCCCGTATCCGTCCGAGCCATCCTTCCGCGGATTCGATGAACCCGCCGCCGGGCCTCTCGCCCCCCCCGACGACATCCCGGAACCGCTGCGGCAACGACTCCCGCCGGCTATCCAGCCACCAGTAGAGTCCAAGGGTTACGAATGCGGTCGCGAGGAAGATGGAAAACGATATGAGGATGACCAAGGGCCCCTCCGTCTCAGATCTTGATCCGGATGATCTTCCGGATAGCGAGTGCGCCGAGGATCTGCATGGACACGGCGATGGCGATCATGATCTTTCCGATCCGCTCGAACCACAGCGGCTTCAGGTACTCCGGATTCATTATCCCGATCAGGACGGCTACCCCGATCGGAAGCACCGTCAGGACCGTCCCCGTAATGCGAGCCTGGGCCGTGAAGATCTTGAGCTGCCCCTGGATGCGGAACCGTTCCCGGATCACGTGGGAGATCTTGTCGATGATTTCGGCCAGGTTCCCCCCCGTTTCCCGCTGGACCAGGATCGCCGTCACGAAGAACTTGACGTCCAGGACCTCGACCCGTTCCGTCATCCCGATCAGGGCCTGCCGGAGGGGAATCCCGAGATTCTGCTCCTCGAACACCTTCGAGAATTCGGGCCCGATCGGGGGGGGCATCTCCTGGGCCACGAGCTGAATGGCCCCGGTGAACGAGTGCCCGGCCCGCAGCGACCGGGCAAACATCTCGAGGGCTTCCGGGAAATGGTTCATGAACCGTTTGATGCGAAGCCGCCGGCGCATGTTGACGACGATGTTGGGAACGGCCATCAGCACCGCCCCGACGGCGAGCGAGATGACGGTGGGCCAGTGGAGGATCCTGCCGGCGATAACTCCGACGGCGAAAAGCGCCGCGGTAAGGAGGACGAACGTTCCGACCCGGACCTTCATGTCGGCCTGTTTCAGGCGGCGGTCGATCCGGACGGCGGCGTTCATCCTCGCGAGCACTCGGTTGAGCATCGGCACGTCGCTCAGCAGCTCGGTCCTCAGGACATCCGGAAGCACATCCTTCTGCATGGCGCGAACTCCGAGCAGGGAGATCCTCTTCTTGATCTCGCTTTTCTCGGTGCGACCGGGCGCCAGAAGGAAGTAGCCTCCAGCGAGGACCAGGAAAACCAGGATGAAGACGATGGCGGAAACCCAGATCATCGTTGGCCTCCGTTCACGATTTCCGGTTCGCGAAGAGCTCGCTCCCGAGGTGGATCCCCGCCGTGTGGACCGTGTCGAGGAACTTCGGCCGTACGCCGGTGGCCCGGTACTGGCCGACGACCTTCCCCTCCGGGTCGAGACCCTGCTTTTCGAATACGAAGATGTCCTGCATCACCACCACTTCCCCTTCCATTCCCGTCACTTCGGTGACCTTGACGATCTTCCGGGTGCCGTCGCTCATGCGGGCCACCTGGATGATCGCGTTCAGCGCGGAACTGACCTGTTCCCGGATCGCCTTGACGGGCAGTTCGAACCCGGCCATGAGGACCATGGTCTCGAGACGGGACAGGGCGTCACGGGGTGAATTGGCGTGGACCGTGGAAATGGAACCGTCGTGGCCGGTGTTCATCGCCTGCAACATGTCCATCGCCTCGGCTCCCCGCACCTCCCCGACGATGATCCGGTCGGGTCGCATCCGGAGGGCGTTTCGGACGAGGTCCCGCTGGGTCACCATCCCCTTTCCCTCGATGTTGGGGGGCCGGGTCTCCAGCCGCACCACGTGGTCCTGCTGCAGGATGAGTTCTGCGGAATCCTCGATCGTCACGATCCGTTCGTCGTATGGCACCGACGCGGAAAGAATGTTCAGCAGCGTGGTCTTCCCTGCGCCCGTCCCGCCGGACACCAGGATGTTGAGCCGCGCCCTCACCATCGCGTCGAAGGTCTTCGCCATCTCCTCCGTCAGCGATTTGTTGGCGATCAGGTTCTCCATCCGGAGCGGGTCCACCCCGAACCGGCGGATCGACATCGAAGGCCCGTCCAGGGCGAGCGGAGGGATGATGACGTTGACCCGGGAACCGTCGGGCAGCCGGGCGTCGACAAGCGGCGACGACTCGTCCACCCGCCGTCCGACCTTCGAGACGATCCGCTCGATGATCGTCATCAAGTGGTCGGTGTCCTTGAAGGCGACTTCCGTCCTCTGCAGCTTCCCCTGCTTCTCGATGTACACCCGATCCGGTCCGTTGACCATGATGTCGGAGATTGCCGGGTCCTGCAGGAGCGGCTCCAGTGGCCCCAGACCCAGGGTTTCGTGCTGGATCTCGACGATCAGGCGCTCGCGCTCCAGACGGGTGAGCGGAATCCCCTCGGCGGTGATGAGCCCCTCGACGACGGTCTTGATGATCCCGGCGAGCTGCTCCGGGGAGATCTCGGAAACGGACGAGAGGTCCATCCGGTCGATCAGCTTCCGGTGGATGCTGCTCTTCAGGTTCTGGTAGGTGTGCGACTCCGTCGCCACGCCGGACGGCCGGCCACCAAACTCCCCGAAGGCGGTTGAGGGAAGGTTCCCCGTAACCGGCGCGGTCGCGGTGGAACCGTTTTTCTTCGATGCCATCCAGTGGCTGATCGTCATCTCAAGCACCCCTCCGACGGAAGATGTTTTCGATGTTCCCAAGGAACCCCTTCCGCTTCGCGGGTTCCCCCTTCGCCGGCCTGGACCCGTCCAGTATGGCCGCCATCTGGTCGAAGCTCCTCGTGACCTCCTTGTCCGGGGCGACCTCCGACAGCAGCTTGCCGCGGTTGATCGACGAGATCACGGTCGGGTAGTCGTTGGGGATGGAGGAGAACACCGGGCAGTTCATGATCCCCTCGATGCTCTCCTTGGGGATCTCGTCGTTCGGCAGGTAGCGGCTCAGCAGAAGGCGCACCCGCTCGTCGCGCAGGCCGATCCGGTTGAAGAGTTCCAGGCATTTCTGGGTGTTCTTGAGGGAAGGAAGGTTCAACAGGGACACGAGGAGGATGATGTCGGACATCTCGAGGGCCGTCAGCGTGCGCTCGTCGAACTGGTGCGGCGTGTCGACGATAATGTAATCGAACATCGACCGCAGCGTCGTGAGGACCTCCCGTACCTGTGACGCCGCGATCTGCTCCGCCTCCTCGACCAGCGGTGGATCGGCCAGGACGTAGACCCCGCTGGTGTGCCGGACGAGGAGCGTGTGGAGGAAGTCGTAGTCCGCCTTCTCCGCGTTCTTCGCCAAGTCCAGGATGGAGTAGGACGGATTCACGTTGAAGAACATCGTAACGTCCCCGTGGGCAAGCACGAGATCGACCACGGCGATCTTCTTTCCCGTCAGCCGGAAGAGCGCGTCGGCGAGGTTGACGACGATCGTGGTGGTCCCGTTCCCCCCCTTGTTGCTGAAGACGGAAATGATCTTCCCGCCCCGGCCCGCCGATTCTTTCCGGGTCGACCGCAGCTTTGCCGCCTTCTCCGCCACCGACCGGAGGTCCGCCTCCTTGACGGGCTTGGAAAGGAAGTCGTGGGCGCCCGCCCGGATGACCCGCAGGATGAGGTCGGAGTCGGTCCGGTCGGAAAGGACCACGAGGTAGAGGGAGGGAAAATCCCTCGCCATCATGGAGATATTCCCGATTGAGTCGTCGACGTCCGGTCCCAGGCCGACGATTGCCATCTCCGGCGCGTGCTTCCGGATGATGTCCACCCCGGTGGTGAGGGAATGCGTCTTCCACCGCACCTCGAAGGCGCCGGACCTCCGGCTCAGGATGTCGATCTGCCGGATCGACTCCTGGTCCGTCTCGACGATCAGGCAACTGATTCGGCTCATGGTTCTCCTACTCCACCAGACGCAGGACTTTCAGCACCGGGCCGGTGGAAGGACCCTGGTTGCTGGATCCCAGTGCCGTGGCGGGAACGTAGTGGCCGATGACCGTTCCCTGTTTGGAGTTGTACCCCTCCACCCAGAATCCCGCGAAACCGGCGACTTTCATGTCCGTCCTGCCATGGGCGAGCACATCATTCGGGTCGTACACCGGGATCCGGATGAGGCGATCGGACGATCTCCAGTCGGGCGAACTGGACGACCCGGTTACCCACTCGGCCACCCTGTCCGGGTCGCTGGTGACGGCCTGGTCCGGGTTCCACTTCGCCTGCGAGTCGTTTGCGATCAGTTCGTCGACTCCCTGCTTCGTAGGGCCCACCATGTTCCCCGGCTCCAGGGGGATATATTCATCCTTGCTGACCGAGCAGTCGTCCTTGCATTTGTTCACGATCCGGTCCTTGTAGTCGGCCGCACCCGTGTCGCCGCACAATCCGATTGCGAAGAAATGTCCGGCTTCCTGCTGCAAGGAAGGCAGATCGATCTGGCCGTTCTTGTTGAACGGTTCGGCGATCTTGATGATCATCTCGTAGCCGGTCTGGATGTTCTCCAACGGGGTTATCACTTCGTTGATCTCGGGATTGAACAACCGGTTCGGCGGATCTTCCAGGTCGACCCACGGAAGGGGGATCGCCCACGGCTTCAGGCACTGGACCCCCGAATCGGCCACCGCCGCTTCCGCCACCGCCGTGGCGCTGATCAGCTGGTTGTTGAGCCCCAGCACGCGGGCGAAGAACAGGGGAACCGTCCGCTGGGTGGTGACCCGGATGCGATCCTGGGAAGGGAAGCTCACGGCCACCTCCGTGGCGGGATCCAACGTGGAATTCACGACGAGGTCCCGGGTCGCGTAGTCCCGCGCCCGGGCATCCGCCCCGGCCATGACCGGGTCCGACGGATTCGGCGACCAGGAGGCGTCGGGTTCGATGAACCGCGATCCTCCGGCCAGCGCCCCCGCATCCGCAGATCGCTGAAGCTCGTGACGAACGCTGTACATGTACCCCACGTCGATCCCGAGGGCGGCCAGGGCCAGGAGGACGAGTATGGAGATGGCGAGGAAAACCAGTACCTGCCCCTTGTCGTTCCCGACGATACGCATCATCCGGGTCCTCCTTCCCATGTCCACCGCTCCGGCTACCAGATCATATTCGGGCTCGTTTCCTCGGGATTCATCTTCTCCGAGGGGAGCACCGGGATCTCGTCCTTGGTCAGCGGGCGGACGATCTTCGGCGTGACCATCACCATCAGCTCGGTCTCGTTGTTCTGGTACCGCGTGTTCCGGAACAGGGCCCCCAGGATCGGGATATCCCCCAGGAACGGAAGCTTGGATATCTCCTTCGACACCTTGTTGTCGATGAGCCCGGCCAGCACGAAGGTCTGTCCGTCCGCCAGCTGCAGTCCCGATTCCGCCTTCCGGGTTTTCAGCGCCGGGATCCGGAACCCCTGGAGGACGACGGCGTTGGCGAAGTCGAGCTCGCTGACCTCCTGGTAGACCTGAAGGTAGATCTCCCCGTTCGACGAAATCTTCGGCTTGAAGTTGAGCCGAACTCCGTAATCCTTGTATTCAATGGAGTATGCGGCCGTCCCTCCGGTCGCCGTGTTGATGACGATGGGGAACTCTCCTCCCACCATGAACTTCCCCTCGGCTCCGTTCGCAACGACGAGATTCGGCTCCGCAAGGATCTTGAGCCCCCCCTTGTCCTCAAGGGTCCGGAGGAACACGGCGAAATTCGGGAGATTGCCAGTATTCGCGAAGAAGATGTTTGCCAAGTCACTGAAGTTCACGGAGGAATCGCCGGGCCAACTCCCTGAGGGGGGGTTAAAGGAATTGCCCGGGCTCAGGATACCGCTGTAATTGTTGCCCTTGTAAAAGTAGCTGAAGCCGAGTTCCTTCGCAAGACTCCGGTCGACCTCGGACACCCGGATCTGGAGGAGGACTTGTTCGAGTTTCTTCACCTTGAGAAGGTTCACGATTCCCTTGGCGTGCGCCTGCGCGCCTTCCACCAGCCGGGTCTGTACCACGTTGTCCCCAACCGTCCCGGTGAGGATGAGCTTCTCCCCCGCGGCGGTCACCTCGAACTCCTCCCCGGGGGCGATCTTCGCCAGGTCTTC
Organism: Deltaproteobacteria bacterium; assembly: GCA_017889845.1. GTDB lineage: Bacteria > Desulfobacterota > Deferrimicrobia > Deferrimicrobiales > Deferrimicrobiaceae > JAGGAJ01. The sequence goes on along the minus strand of JAGGAJ010000004.1, from coordinate 12,688 downwards.
CCTCACGAGGTCCAGGTTGACCCCGACGACCACCTCGATCATCGTGGGGACCTCCTCCTGGCTCCAGTAGACGAGGGTCGTCTGTCCGGCGCTCTTCCCGATAATCACCATCTGCCGGGGGGATACCACCATGACGTCCGCTGTCTCCGGCCGGGCGATGGAGACGCGCCGGATGTCGAAGGCGCTGTCGATCAGGATCGACTGGTTGGCGTATAGGGAGAGTGTCTTTGCCTGGGTTTTCGCCTCGGCCTTCGCCGCCTCCGACTCCGGCAGCGCGAAGGCGGGGCTGCCGATCAGGAATCCGAGGCAAAACGCCCCTGCCGCGATCAGAACTGTTACCTTTCTTGTAGTCACTCCACACCCCCTCACGAAAATTCGACCCGGCCCGTCTACTCGAAGTTCTCCTCCGTCCGCTTGTTCCCCTTGATCACCTCGACGGTGTACGCCTTTTTCGGCGCCGGTGGCGCGACGGCGGGAACCGCTTTCTTGGCGATCCGGCGTGGCTTCCGCTCCGGCTCGGAGGCGTCCGGCGGCGCGACGGTCGCCTTCCGGTACGAAGCGAGGAGACGAGCCTTGTCGATCCCTCCTGTCACCACGTTGTCCGTGTCCGCGTAGTTGCGCAGGACCAGCTGGATCTTCCCGTCGTTGCTGGCGAGGGCGAGCTTCTCCGCATCGTCGGGGGTCACAGCGAGCGTGACGGTGTTCACGGTGACCGGCTTGTTCTCCTTCTGCTCCACCGCCTGGCCGGCGGCGAGCACCCGGATGTTTTCCAGGACGATCTTCGAGAACTGCTCCATCTGTTTTTGGGAGTTGGGGGCCGTCGTCACGACGACGTCCACGATTGTATCCGGGACGATGAAACCGCCCACCCCGACGACCTCGTTCACCTTGACCGAGAACGCCCGCATCCCCTGCGGAACCTTGAGGGAGAGGAGCCCGGCTGGCTTGTTCACCGGCACGAGCTTCCCCTCGACCACCGGTTCGCCGCGGACGAAATCCCTCAGGGCGGTCCGCCCCACGGCGGACTTCGGATCGGCGATGAAGTCCTTCGGGTAGCTGTCTTTCGGCCATGGCGAGATCGCCACCTGGTTGGTATTGATCGTGGTACCGATGGGGATGTCGACGAGGGCGACGACGATCCCCACGGTCTGGAGGCGGGACTGCTCCGCTGCCCGGCCGCTCTCGGAGAGGAACTTGTAGGCCCCGAGGCTGGCGAGCAGGGCCAGCAGAACGGCTGCACCGACGACCATCAAGATTCGTTTGCGATCCATCTAGGGATTCTCCCCTCCTTAATATTCCCTGCGCATCGTCGTCGTGGTGGACAACGGAACCATTGCGTTGTTCAGACCCGGGATGAAACCCAAGACCACCACCGGGAAATTGTATGTCACCGTGGCGGTGACGGTCCCGAACGCCGCCCCGTCATCGACCACGGTGACCGTCGCTGCCGTGATCCCAGCCGAGGTCAGGAGCTGGCTGGCCCGGGTGGTCGCCGCCGCGTTGTTCGAACCGCCTCCCGCGACGGGTACGGCCGCGATCCGGGCGGCCTCCCGCGCGGCCCCGGTGAGGACGTTCCTCGTCATCCACGCCCGTCCGAACTCCGCGATCCCGAACACGAGGATGAGGAGCATCGGCACCACCAGAGCGAATTCGACCAGGCCCTGGCCACGCTCATTCCGGACCATCCGATTCGGATTCGTGTACATCGCTTTCCTCGCCGACCCGGATGAACGGCCTCCCGGGATCATCTCTTCGAGATCCCGCAATTCCCGGGAGGACCGTTTCATCCCGGCGTTACCGGATCCGGTGCACATCAGAAAGTGCTCACGATCGTCTGAAACACAACGCTCAACTGGGTTCCGTAGGCCGTCAACCCCGTGATGGCTATCAACGCGACGAGGACGAGTATGAGGGCGTATTCCATCAGGGATTGCCCTTCCTCGGACCCGACTATTCCTGCGATCCAATCCATCGTGACGGCCTCCGGCAACGGGTTCGTCCCGTTGCCCCGTTACCATAACAGCGTCCTTCGACCGGAAGCGGTCACTCCCTTACCGCCTCCGCCAACGGTTTCGCCACCAGCTTACGGTGCTGGTGCTGCGGCCGGCGTGAGGGCGGTGGTGATCTGGGTGAACACGGCGCCGATCTGAACTCCCATGGCTTGAAGGAGCAGCATGCAACCGATGGATACCAGCACGAGGATCAGTGCGTACTCCACCAGGCCCTGCCCTTTCTCGTCAGACATCTTCGCGATGAGTTTCTGCAACATCTCTTTTCTCCTCCTTTTGGGTCTTTCGTCGGGGTTGATTCCCCGCCCGTTGACCCGTCACAGGTTTCTTCGGTTGGTTGCCCGTTTTTCTTTAACCCAAAAAACCGCCGATACGCATTTTTTTAAATTCCCGGCAGCCACCTCCTTTTCCCGTGACATACGGCAATCTGCCGTATCCTGGTGCCGTGTTGGTTTCCCGTTGTTCGACCGATCGAGCGCCTCTTCGGTTGGTTGCCGGATTTCCTTCAACCCCGTTTTGGTTCCTCGCCGACGATGTTGATTCGGGCCCCGGGTACCACCCACGTTCCCGGCGAGGTACAGTCGCCACAACGAATCCGATATTGCATAAAACAAACATCGTGCCAACTGGATGGACCACCTTTCATCGCAGAAGTAAGGCAACGTATCTGTTCATGAGTACAGGGAATAATTGTTAGTAACATTATTCGTATCGTTCCGGATCCCGGCCAATAAAATGAAAAATATTTACCCACAACTCACTTGAAGCGATTTTAATGGGTAATATATTTCTTATTAAAGGTAATAATAAGGAATTACAGTATCGTATTAATTTTGTTTTTCTATTTCAGAATGGAAAACATTTACCCTATACGCTGAGTGGTGCAAGCTGGCATTAGAGACAATAAATGTCACCCAAATCGACTCAAACAACGGAAATATGACAAAATTTGTCAAAGAATGGAGGGAGAAGGCCGGGATGTCCCACCATCTCGCAGTCTGCCCCTCTTCGGGACACGGCAAGATCGAATGGATTTGGGAAAAACGCCAGTAAACCGGCTGGTTGAACACGCGATGGCCTGGGAAGGGAACGCGGGAGGAGAAGAACTTGCCTGCCTTATCGACTCCGCTGAGCCGGGATGAAGTCTTTCAGAGGGGGATGGCCGAGTACGGCTCCGCCCGCCGGGCCCACTCGCTCTGCGGGTATCGCGCGGTCAGATGGTCGTACGCCCTCCGCAGCTCCTTCGGGTCGTGGGAAACCTTGAACCCGGACACCCCCCGGAGGAAGGCCGCCTCGGGAGCGGCGCCCGCGGCGGGGTGGCTCGACAGGACCGTCTCGAAAAGGGGGATCGCCTCCGCATGTCGGTCGGAATCGTAGAGGATCTTGGCTCTGCCGAGCCAGAGGTGCGCGAGGAGGTCGTCGGTGGGCACGTAGCCCACGAACCGGTGGTGCTCCTTCCCTTCCGGGTCGTGGACGAGGAAGGTGGGGGTCCACTTCACGTCGAAGCGGCGCATCGTCTCGGTGGGGTTGTCCCAGAAGCACTCGGTGCGCACCGGTACGAAGGTCCGGTTGATGAACCCGGTGACGGCTGGATCGGAATACGGACCCGTATTCATTTTGGCGCAGCCGAGTCAGCCGTCGAACCAGAAGTCCTGGTAGACCGGCCGGCCTTCGTCCCCCGCCTTCCCGAGAGCGGCGAGGAAGTCCGTTTCCCAGCGGATGCCCTGCATGGCGCCCTCCTTGCCCACCCGGTCCTGCGCCATTATCCCACGGCGGGGGGCCGGGGTGAACGGCGGGAGGGCGATTTCAGACCGTGACCTTCCCCTGGTGGGTCCCGAAGACGGAGCGCATCACGTCGGAGATCTCCCCCAGCGTGGCGTACGCGCGCACGGCCGCGAGGATCGGCGTCATGACGTTGCCGTTCCCGCTGCACGCGCCGGCGAGGTCTTTCAGGGCCGAGCGGACCGCCCGGTCGTCCCGGCGCTTCCGGAGTGCGGCGAGGCGCTTGCGCTGCTCCTTCTCGATCCGGGGGTCCACCTTGAGGAGCTTCTCCGGGGGGGGCTCCTTCACGGTGAAATCGTTCACGCCGACGATGATCCGGTCCTTGCGCTCCACTTCCAGCTGGTACCGGTAGGAGGCGTCCTGGATCTCCTTCTGGATGTACCCCTCGTCCACGGCCTGGATGACGCCGCCCATCCGGTCGATCCGGGCGATGTACTCCTCCGCCTCCCGCTCCAGCGCGGTGGTAAGCGCCTCGACGGCGTAGGAACCCCCCAGCGGGTCGACGATGTCCCCCGCCCCGCTCTCGTGGGCGATGAGCTGCTGGGTGCGCAGGGCGATCCGGACGGACTCCTCGGTCGGGAGGGAAAGCGCCTCGTCCCGCGAGTTCGTGTGAAGCGACTGGGTCCCGCCGAGGACCGCGGCGAGGGCCTGGATCGTGACGCGCACGACGTTGTTGTCCGGCTGCTGGGCCGTGAGGGAGGAACCGGCGGTCTGCGTGTGGAACCGGAGCATCCAGGACCGCGGGTCCTTCGCTCCGAACCGTTCCCGCATGATCTTCGCCCACAGGCGCCGCGCGGCCCGGTACTTTGCGACCTCCTCGAGGAAGTTGTTGTGCGCGTTGAAGAAGAACGCGAGGCGCATGGCGAACGTGTCCACCGTCATCCCCGCGTCGATGGCGGCCTGCACGTAGGCGATCCCGTTGGCCAGCGTGAAGGCAACCTCCTGGGCCGCCGTGGATCCCGCCTCCCGGATGTGGTACCCCGATATGGAAATGCTGTTCCACCTCGGGATCTGGTCCTTGCAGTAGGCGAAGATGTCCGTGATGACCCGCATCGAGGGGGCAGGCGGGAAGATGTAGGTCCCCCGGGCGATGTACTCCTTGAGGATGTCGTTCTGGATGGTGCCGTTCAGGTCCTTCGCCGCGACCCCCTGCTGTTCCCCCACGGCGACGTACATCGCCAGGAGGATCGCCGCGGTGGAATTGATCGTCATCGACGTGGAGACTTTCCCGAGGGGGATCCGGTCGAAGAGGATCTCCATGTCCTCGAGGGAGTCGATCGCCACCCCGACCTTCCCGACCTCCCCGAAGGCGATCGGGCTGTCGGAGTCGTACCCCATCTGCGTGGGGAGGTCGAAGGCGACGGAGAGGCCCGTCTGGCCGTTTTCCAGCAGGTACCGGTACCGCTTGTTCGACTCTTTCGCGTTGCCGAAGCCGGCGTACTGGCGCATCGTCCAGTACCGGCCGCGGTACATGGTGGGCTGGACGCCGCGGGTGAAGGGGTATTCGCCCGGGAAGCCCGCGTCCCGGAGGTAGTCGAACTCCTCGAGGTGCTCCGGGGTGTACAGCCGCGCGAACTCCTCGCCGGACGTGCTCTCGAAACGCGGCCGGCGCTCCGGGGCTTTCGCCGTCGCGGGCAGAAGTACCTCGCGCTCCCAGCGCGCACGCGCGGCGCGGATCGCCGCCGCCTTCTCCCCCTTCCCCTCGCGTCCCGGCACCGGCCCCCCTATTCCACCAGGAGCAGCTTCGCCCCCGACTCCACCACTTCGCCTTCCGCGACGAATATCTCCTTGACCTTCCCCGCGATCGCCGACTTCAGCTCGTTCTCCATCTTCATCGCCTCGACGACGATCACCCCCTGGTCGACCTTCACCTCCTCGCCCTCGGACACCAGGAGCTTGACGACCTTGCCGGGCATGGGGGAGGTGACCATCGCCTTGCCGGCGGCGCCCTTCCCGCCCGCCCGGATCATGGCGCGGCGCTGCTCGTTCATGAGGGCGAACTTGTGGCAGTCCCCGTTGATGAGCACCTCGAACGCGTCCCCGGGGACCGGGGTCACGTCCACCTCCAGGGACGCGTACCCGTACAGCACCGACCAGAGGTGGTTGGCCACCTGGTGGGCGTCGACCACGACCTCCCGCCCGTCGAGCGTCACCTTGTAGTTCGACCCGCCGAGCACCTCGACGGTGACCTTCACTTCCCGCTCCCCGACCGTCGCCACGTAGTTCATCGCCGCACCTACCCGATCTTCCGGATTCCGGGGCGGGTGGAGTATTTCCACATCGAGACGGGTCCCCCCGCCTCCCCGGGCTTCTGGGCCACCGCGTGCTTCCGTTCCTCGGCGTGCACCTGGATCGCCGCCGCGACGAGGGCGACCTCCCCGTGTTCCAGCTCGCGCGCCTCCTCCTCCTTGAAGAACACCTTGTCGATGAAGTTCGTGTCGAAGTCTCCCGCGACGAAGTGCCGGTTGTTCATCACCCGGATGTGGAAGGGAATGGTGGTCTTCACGCCGGTGACCACGTATTCGGCGAGGGCGCGCTTCATCCGGGCGATCGCCTCCGTGCGGTCCTTCCCCCACGCCACCAGCTTCGAGATGATGGGATCGTAGTAGATCGGGATCTCGAACCCCGCGTACATCCCCGAGTCGTCCCGCACCCCGGGCCCCCCGGGGATCCGCAGCGAGGTGACGGTCCCGGGGCAGGGGATGAAGTTCTTCTCCGGGTCCTCGGCGTAGACGCGGCACTCGATGGCGTGGCCCGTCTGGCTCACGTCCTCCTGGCGGATGGACAGCTTCTCGCCCGCCGCCACGCGGATCTGCTCCTTCACGATGTCGATCCCCGTCACCATCTCCGTGACCGGGTGTTCCACCTGGAGGCGCGTGTTCATCTCGAGGAAGAAGAAGGTGCGCTTCCGGTCCACGAGGAACTCGCACGTCCCCGCCCCCTCGTACTTCACCGCCCGGGCCGCCTCGATGGCGACCTTCCCCATCGCCGCGCGGACCTCGGGCGCGATGATGACGGAGGGGGACTCCTCGATCACCTTCTGGTGGCGCCGCTGGATCGAGCACTCCCGCTCGCACAGGTGCACGTAATTTCCGTGCTGATCGCCCAGGATCTGGATCTCCACGTGCCGGGGATTCTCGATGTACTTCTCGATGTAGACGGAATCGTCGCTGAAGGCGGACTTCGCCTCGGACTTCGCCATCCGCAGGGAGGACCGCAGCTCCCCCTCCTCCCGCACCAGCCGCAATCCCTTGCCCCCCCCTCCCGCCGTCGCCTTCAGCATCACGGGGAAGCCGATCTCCCGGGCCACCCGGAAGACCTCCTCCTCCGAGGAGATCGGGTCCACGGTCCCGGGGACGACCGGTACGCCGGCGGCCTGGACGGTCTTCCGGGCGAGGGTCTTGGACCCCATCGTCCGCATCGCGTACGCGGAGGGTCCGATGAGCTTGATCTTCTCCTTCTCGCACCGGTCGGCGAACAGGGGATTCTCCGCGAGGAACCCGTACCCCGGGTGAATCGCCTTCGCCCCGCTGGCCTTCGCCACCTCGATGATCTTGTCGATCACCAGGTACGACTCCCGCGCGGGCGGGGGGCCGATGCAGTACGCCTCGTCGGCGTACCGGGTGTGCAGCGCCCTCCGGTCGACCTCGGAGAAGACCGCCACCGTGGGGATCCCCATCTCCTTGCAGGCCCGCAAGACCCGGACGGCGATCTCCCCCCGGTTGGCGATCAGGATCTTCTCGAACACCGTCGTCCTCCTAGAGGGGAATGTTGCCGTGCTTGCGCGGCGGGTTCGTGTCCCGCTTGTTCTTCAGCATCTCGAACGCCTTGATGACCTTCGGGCGCGTCTCCTCGGGCATGATGACCTCGTCGATGTACCCCAGTTCCGCCGCCTTGTACGGCGAGGCGAAGCGCTCCCGGTAGTCCGCCACCAGTTCCGCCTTCGTCCTTTCCGGGTTGTCGGACTTGACCAGCTCCTTGCGGAAGATGATATTGACCGCGCCGTCGGGACCCATGACCGCGATCTCCGCGGTGGGGTAGGCGAAGTTGACGTCCGCCCGGATGTGCTTGGAGGACATGACGTCGTACGCCCCGCCGTACGCCTTCCGGGTGATCACCGTCACCTTGGGGACCGTGGCCTCCGCGAATGCGTAGAGGAGCTTGGCGCCGTGCTTGATGATCCCGCCGTACTCCTGGTTCGTCCCCGGGAGGAACCCCGGCACGTCCACGAAGGTGAGGAGGGGGATGTTGAAGGCGTCGCAGAAGCGGACGAAACGCGCCCCCTTTATCGACGAGTTGATGTCGAGGCAGCCGGCGAGGACGGCGGGCTGGTTCGCCGTGATGCCGACGGGCCGGCCGTTCATGCGCGCGAACCCGATGACGATGTTCCTCGCGTAGTGCTCCTGGATCTCGAAGAAATCCCCGTCGTCCACAACCTTCTTGACCACGTCCCGGATGTCGTACGGCTTCGTGGGGATGTCGGGGACCACGCTGTTGAGGCTCTCGTCCGTCCGGTCCGGGGAGTCCTTCGGCGTGACGCGGGGGGGGTCCTCCATGTTGTTCTGCGGGATGAAGGAGAGGAGCTCGCGGATCAGGTAGAGGCACTCCTTCTCGTCCTCCGCCGCGAAGTGCGCCACCCCGCTGCGCTCGTTGTGGGACATCGCGCCGCCGAGGTTCTCCTTGGTGACCTCCTCGTGGGTGACCGTCTTGATGACGTCGGGCCCCGTGACGAACATGTAGGAGGTGTTCTTCACCATGAAGATGAAGTCGGTGATCGCCGGGGAGTAGACGGCGCCCCCCGCGCAAGGCCCCATGATGGCGGAGATCTGCGGGATCACCCCCGAAAAGATGGTGTTCCGGAGGAAGATGTGCGCGTACCCCGCCAGGCTCTGTACCCCTTCCTGGATGCGCGCCCCGCCGGAGTCGTTCAGGCCGACGACGGGGGCGCCGTTGCGGGACGCGTGGTCCATGAGCTTGCAGATCTTCTCTGCGTAGGCCTCGGAGAGGGAACCGCCGAACACGGTGAAGTCCTGGGCGAAGACGTATACGAGCCGGCCGTTGACCTGCCCGTAGCCGGTGACGATGCCGTCCCCGAGGAATTTCTCCATCTCGAAGTCGGCGCAGCGGTGCTGGACGAACCGGTCCAGCTCGACGAAGGTGTTCGGGTCGAGGAGGAGCTCGATCCGCTCCCTCGCCGTCAGCTTCCCCTGCGCGTGCTGGGTCTCGATCCGCTTCTTGCCGCCCCCCTCCAAGGCGAGGGCGTTCTTCCGGCGCAACTCCTCGAACTTTTCCTGGAGCGACATCCCCTCCTCCTGGGCGACCGCGGGTCGTGTGAGCGAACCTGTTACATATCACCCCGGAAAGCGCCGTGTCAACGCCGCGGGGCGGTCCCCTCCCCCCGCGCCAGTGCCTGGGCGACGAGCTCGGCGATGTGCACCACCCGCAGGGACGGGTCGACGCGGGCCGCCATGTCCCGCATCTGGAGGACGCACCCGGAGCAGGCGGTGGAGATCACCTTCGTTCCCCCCCGCGCCGCGAGGGAGACCTTGCCCTCTCCGATCCGAGCCGAGGTGCGGTAGTCCCGCACGTTGAAGGTCCCCCCGTACCCGCAGCAGCGGTCCGCCCCCTCCATCTCCGCGAAGGCATCCCCCGCCGCGCGCCGCAGGACCTCGCGGGCCTCCGGCCCCTTGCCCAGGGTCCCGGAGAGGTGGCACGGGTCGTGGTACCCGATCTCCCCCGCCTTCTCCCCCGCCGGGGGGTCCGGCAGCCGGCCGACCACCCCGGACGCGAGCAGGAAGCTCGCGTAATCCGTGCTCCGGTCGGCCACCCAGAGGGCGTCCTCGTGCAGCGGGACCCCTTGCGGGACGAGGGACAGGAGGTTCCTCCGGAACATCAGGAGGCAGGAACCGCACGGAAAGACGATCGTCGCCGGCTCCGCCGACCGGAGGCGCCGGAGGTTCCCCTCGGCGCACGCCATCGCGGAACGCCGGTCGCCGGAGACCATCGCGGGGAGTCCGCAGCACGCCGCATCCCGGAACACCGCCACGGATTTCCCGGAGGCCTTCACGGTCTCGTACGCCGCGCGGCCCACCTGCGGGAACACGTGATCGAAGACGCACCCGACGAAGAGCATCACCTCGCCGGAGGCCGCCTCCTTCCTCCCCAGCGACTCCAGGAACCCCCGGGCGGGGAGCTCCGGGACGGTCCGCCCCTTCCCTCCCAACCCTTCCGGGAACCGGTAATGGAGCCCGCTGCCCGTCGGGACCTTCGGAAGGAGGAGTCGCTCCCCCGCGGCGGCGGCCTTCCGCGCAGCCGCCGTCGCGCCGGGGGACGCCATCACCTTGCCGAAGAGGATGCTCTTCCAGGCCGGGATCCCGACCTCCTCCGCGAGGTCGGCCCTCCCCTTCATGACGATCTCCTCGACGAGCACCTGGTTGGGGCAGGCACGCTCGCACCGGCCGCACAGGAGGCAATCCGTGAGGGCCTCCTGGACGGAATCCGCGTCGGGATCCTCCCCGTTCATGGCCGCCTCCAGCAGGGCGACCTTTCCGCGGGCCACCGCGATCTCCGCCTTCCGCTCCGGGTACAGGGTGCACACGGTGCGGCAGGTGCCGCACTTCGCGCACAGGCCGGTCAGCGCCGCAAGCGTCTCGTCCTTCATGGCCGCACCGCCGCCTCGGAAAGGAAGATCTTCCCGGGGTTGAGGATCCCGTTCGGGTCGAAGCACTCCTTCAGGCGCTTCATGACGGAGACCCCCAGGGGGCCGACCTCCATCTCCAGGAACGGGGCCTTGGCGATACCGATTCCGTGCTCGCCGGAGATCGTCCCCCCGACCTCCACGGTCTTCCGGAAGACCTCCTCCACCGCCTCCTCCGCCCGGCGCGTCTCGTCCGCGTCAGTTCCCGAGGTCATGACGTTCACGTGGATGTTGCCGTCCCCCGCGTGGCCGAAGTTGACGATACGGACCCGTTTCCGGGCGGACAGGCCGGCGAGGAAGTCGAACATGTCGGCGAGGCGGCTGCGCGGGACGACGATGTCCTCGTTCATCTTGACGGGTGCGAGGCGGCGCAGCCCCGGGGAGATCGACCGGCGCATCTTCCAGAGCTCCTCCCGCCCCCGCGCGTCGGATGCCACCCGAACCTCGATGGCCCCGCAGGACCGGCACACCTCCGCGAGCCGTTCCGCGTCCCGCGCGACGGAAGGTGCAGGCCCGTCGACCTCCAGGAGGAGGGCGCTCCCGGTCCCCTCGGGGAGCGGGATGGGGACCACTGCCAGCACGCAGTCGATGGCGGTGCGGTCCATCAGCTCCATCGCGGACGGGGTCACCCGCGCGGCGACTACCGCGTTGACGGCGCGGGCGGCCTCGCGGTTCCCGGAGAACAGCGCCAGCATCGTCGCCGCGGTCTCGGGAAGGGGCACGAGGCGCAACGTCGCCCGCGTCACGATCCCCAGGGTCCCCTCGGAGCCGACGAGCATCCTCGTGAGGTCGTACCCGACGACACCCTTCACCGTGGCGACGCCGGTGCGCACGAGCTCTCCCGTTCCCAGCACGGCTTCCAGGCCCAGGACGTAGTCCCTTGTGACGCCGTACTTCACGGCGCACATCCCCCCCGAGCACTCCGCGATGTTTCCGCCGATGGTGCTGAACTTCAGCGACGCGGGGTCCGGCGGGTAGAAGAGCCCGCGCCGGCGGGCCTCCTCCTTCAGCGTCTCCGTCACCACGCCCGGCTCGACCACGGCGTAGAGGTTCTCCGTGTCGATCGCGACGATCCGGTCCATCCGCTCCGTGGAGAGGACGACGCCCCCGTGCACGGGAAGCGATCCGCCGGAGAAGCCGGATCCCGCGCCGCGGGGGACGACGGGGAACCGGTGTTGGTTCGCGAGGAGGACGATCCTGCGGACCTCTTCCGCGTCGACGGGATGGGCGACGGCGTCGGGAAGGAACCGTTTCCCGGTGGCGTCGTAGGAGTAGCAGATGCGGGTCTCGAGGGAGGTCCGGAGGCGGTCGCCGAGGAGCTCCCCGAGGGCGGCGAGGGCCTTCGGGTCCATCCGAAAAGTGTACCACGCCCAGTGCGGGACCCCTCCGGCGACAAGGTCTCTCTCTCCGCGGGTGGGCCTTCCCCTCTGCTACGTTCGCGACCTCCGCCCGCTCACTGCGATTCCGCTCGCCTGAAACCTCAACCTCGCTCCATACGCCGCGGCGGGGAAGCCCACCCGCTCCGCGACCTTGTCGCCGGCTGGTTCCCGGGACAGGCGAGATCATACCCAGAGCGGATGCCGGAGGGGGGGTCCTCCGAGCGGAGGACGAAAGTGCGGAACCGGCGGAGACCCCGCCATGGTGGCGGTAGGAATCCTGCGCACCAGACCGGACATGGCCGGAGGAAGGGGAGACGATCGCCGGGTACGTTTGCTGGACGCAGCCGGGGAGCCGCGGCCGGATGCGAGCGAGGACCCCGCCCGGAGGCGGAGCGATGGCGGGGGACACTCCTTCCCTTCGTCCCGGGCCAAAATCAGGAATGTCCCCCTAAGCGGTTAGTCGAGGGAGTGGAGGAAGGCCGCGATGACCGCGTTGACCTCGGTCGCTTTCTCGAGCATGGCGAGGTGCCCCGCGCCGTGGATGATCTTGAGCACCGCCCCGCGGATGTTGGTGGCGAGGTACTCCCCGTACTTGAGCGGCGTGAGCCGGTCCTCGTCCCCGCTCACCACGAGGGTGGGGACGGCGATCTCCCCCAGCCGGGACATCACGTCGAATCCGTTGCAGGCGTGGAAATCGGCAAGGAACGTGGAGGGGCGCGTGGAGAGGACGTCCGCCGTCACGTCCTCCCGCAGCAGCGGGGAAGATTCCGGGCTCATCATCCATTCCACCAGTTCCGGGGCGAACTCGCGGAACCGGCCGG
>JAGGAJ010000141.1 GCA_017889845.1 Deltaproteobacteria bacterium | reverse complement strand
ATTTCCGCGCGGAGGAGTCCCTCGCGGCGGTGACGCGGAAGAAGCAACTGACCGGGACGATGACCCTCTCCCCGGACCTCGCCTTCCGCGGAAAGGACCTCCCGGAGATGAAACGGACGCTTTCCGGCCAGGTGTCCCTCCGCGGCGACGACCTCGTCCTCCACGGCCTGGACATCGACGAGGCGCTGTCGACGGTGGACCAGGCCCAGCAGCTGAACCTGGCGGACGTGGGGGCGTTTCTCCTTGCCGGGCCGTTGGGGACGGCGGCCACAAAAGGATACCAGTTCGGTGGAACCTCGCCCTCCGCCGCCGGGGGGAACGAGAGCCGGCTGACCCGGCTCGTCTCGGACTGGACGGTGCGGGACGGCGTGGCGGAGGCGAAGGACGTTGCGTTCGCAACGCGGAAGAACCGGATCGCCATGAAGGGAAAACTGGACATCGTGAACGAGCGGTTCATGGATGTCACCGTGGCGGTGCTGGACGAAAAGGGATGCGTGAAGCTGCGGCAGAAGATCTCGGGGCCGTTCCGCAACCCGCAGCTGGACAAGGTGAGCACCCTGGAGTCCGTCGTGTCGCCCATGCTGGGAATCTTCGAGCGGGCCAAGCGGCTCATGGGGCGGTCGGGGTGCGAGACGTTCTACGCCGGCTCCGTGCCCCACCCCCGCTAGCGGTATCGCGGGCGGCTTCCCGTCCTGTCCCGCCGCGGCTACCGTTTCCCGCCGCCGAGAATGGAGCCCAGAACGCCCCGTATGATCTGCCGGCCGATCTGGCTGCCGATGGCGTGCGCCGCGCTCTTGGCGAGAGCGCCGATCAGGGTTCCCGTCTGCGAACGCGGCTCCGCGGCCTGCCGTCCCCCGCCCGCCCCGCCCGGGGCGGCTCCCCCCGCGCTCTCCTCCGCCTGCCGTTGCGCCGCCTTCTCCTTGAGCTTCTCGTAGGCCGACTCCCGGTCCACCACTCGCTCGTAATGGCCGTGGAGAACCGAGTCGCGGAGGACCCGGGTCCGTTCTTCCGGGGAGAGCGGGGTCAGGCGGCTGCGGGGAGGCAGGACGAATGCCCGCTCCACGACGGTGGGGGAACCTTTCGCGTCGAGGACCGACACGAGCGCCTCTCCGACGCCGAGCTCCGTGATCGCCTTCACGACGTCGAGCTTCGGGTTCGCGCGGAACGTCTCGGCGGCGGCCTTCACGGCTTTCTGATCCTTCGGCGTGAACGCCCGCAGGGCGTGCTGAACCCGGTTCCCGAGCTGCCCCAGCACCGTCTCCGGGACGTCGAGCGGATTCTGGGTGACGAAGTAGACGCCGACGCCCTTGGACCGGATGAGCCGCACCACCTGCTCGATCTTCGAAAGGAGCGTCTTCGGCGCATCCGTGAACAGGAGGTGCGCCTCGTCGAAGAAGAAAACGAGAGTCGGCTTCCGTGGGTCCCCCACCTCGGGGAGCTGCTCGAACAGTTCGGACAGGAGGAACAGGAGGAAGGTGGCGTACGCCGCGGGGGAGGCCATCAGCCGGGAAGCCGCCAGGATGTTGATCATCCCCCTTCCCTGCGGGTCGGTCTGAAGCAGGTCCTGCAGGTCGAGCGCCGGCTCCCCGAAGAACCGGTCCGCCCCCTGCTCCTCCAGCGCAAGAAGCGTTCGCTGGATCGCCCCGACGCTCGCTGCGGCGATGTTGCCGTACTGCGTGCGGAACTGCCCGGTGTTCTCCCCGACGTATTGCGCCATCGCCCGCAGGTCCTTCAGGTCCAGCAGCAGCAGGCCGTTGTCGTCGGCGATCTTGAAAACGAGGGCGAGAACGCCGCTCTGGATCTCGTTGAGGTTCAGGATCCGCCCCAGCAGGAGCGGCCCCATCTCCGAGACGGTCGTGCGGACGGGGTGCCCCTGCTCCCCGAACAGGTCCCAGAAGGTGACGGGGTACCCTTCGTAGCCGAAATCGTCCAATCCCAGTAGCTTTACCCGTTCCACCACTTTGGGGTTATCGCCTCCCGGGAGGGGAATCCCGGACAGGTCGCCCTTCACGTCGGCCAGGAAGACGGGGACCCCGATCGCGCTGAAACGCTCGGCCAGCACGCGCAGCGTAACGGTCTTGCCGGTGCCGGTGGCGCCGGCGACGAGGCCGTGCCGGTTGGCCATCCCGGGCAGGAGGGCGATTTCCTTCTTCCCTATTGCGATCGGCATTGGTCCCGCTGTGACCGTCATCGCTTCCCCTCCCTGTATGGTCTCGTCGGCACACGGTGCACCTGCCGCGATGCGCCTATTAAATCACATGAAGGGCCCTACGGTCTCCGGGGAGAGTCACGCGCATCGGGATGAAATTGCACCTTGCCTGTCGGGTATGATAGCATCGAAACACCATTTTAAATCGGCGGTGGCCCCAGATCATGGCCGGAAAACGTCTTTCCGATGCCGCAGTTCCCCTTGACCCCATCTTTCAGGAGTACATCCTGAAGGGGCAGCAGCGGGGATTCCAGGGACACATCCTCGAGTCGTGGCAGCGGTGCAGCCGCGCGGGACTCAACCCGTACCACCGGAACGTCCCCTCGGCGATCGAGCACTCCCATTTCAAGAAGCGGATGGAGCAGCGGATCGAGATCGTCGAGCTGTTCCGGTTCTACACCCGCCGTTTCATCGGCATCCTGGAGCAGCTTGGCGCGTGCGCGTTCGTCTGCGACAACGACGGGTTCATCCTCTCCCGCATCGGGTACGGGAAGACGCTCAGCTTCTTCGACAACGTCTCCCTCTTCGAGGGCGGCACCATCGCCGAGGAAGTGGTCGGGACGAACGCTCCGGGGCTCGCCCTCGTCACCCGCGAGCCGGTGATGGTCACCGCCGACGAGCATTACACGCAGACGTACCATCCCGCCTTCTGCGTCGCTTCCCCGATCCTCGACGAGAACCGGAACCTTCTGGGGTGCGTCGACATCACGAAGTTCTTCGATCGCTACATTTCGGAGGACGTCAAAAAGCACCTGTTCAGCCTGGCCCTGTCCCTCTCGGACATGATCCGCAACGAGGTGTTCCTCGGGCGGGTGATCAAGTCGTCCTCCGTCCAGTACCCGCACTCCGGGACCTCCGACGCCGATCCGAAGCCGGCACGCAGCGCGGCCGAGATCCCCGCCGAGGAGTCCCCGGTGACCTTCTCCCGCATCGTCGGGACGTCCCCCCCGATCGCGTCCGCGGTCCGGATCGCGCGGAGCTACGTGCACACGGAGGGGAACATCCTCATCCAGGGAGAGACCGGGACGGGGAAGGAGCTGTTCGCCCGCGCGATCCACGCCGACGGTCCGCGCGCCGGCGGCCCCTTCGTCGCGGTGAACTGCGCGGCGATCCCGCTGGAGCTCGCGGAGAGCGAGCTCTTCGGGTACGAGCGCGGCGCCTTCACGGGCGCGAAGGCGGAAGGACATCCGGGAAAATTCGAGATGGCCCACCATGGGACGATATTCCTGGACGAGATCAACTCGATGCCGCTGCAGGTGCAGGCCAAGATATTGCGGGTCGTGGAGACGAAGCGGGTTTCCCGGATCAACGGGAAGCGGGAGATCCCCGTCAACGTCCGGGTGATCACCGCGAGCAACGGAAACATGTCCGAGGAAGTGTCCCGCGGCGCATTCCGCAAGGACCTCTTCTTCCGTCTGAACGTCCTCCCGCTGCGGGTTCCGCCGCTGCGGGACATGAAGGAGGATTTCCGGGACCTTCTCCAGACCTTTCTGCGGGAAAGCGCGGGGCGGCACGGAGCCCCGGAAAAAAGGGCCTCGGAAGGGGCGTTCCGCCGGCTCGCGGCGTACGACTGGCCGGGCAACGTCCGGGAACTGAAGAACTGCGTCGAGTACCTGTGCTACACCGTCGACGGGGAGGAGATTCACGAGCACCATCTTCCTCCGGAGATCGTCCCTTCCGGCGGCGCGGGAGGGGAGGGCACGGCGTGGGAGGACACGCGCAACTTCAGTTCCCTTGAGCGGATGTTCCTCGTCGAGACGATGCGACGGTTCCAGGGGAACGCCGTGGAGGCTGCCCGGATGCTCGGCGTCTCCCGGAGCACCCTGTACCGGAAGCTGAAGAAACACGGGATCACCCCCTAAGTGCCTCAAATCATAATTACGGTTGCATTCGAGTGCCGCTGCATCCGCCCCGGCTTCGTTGCGCTCCCTCACCGTACTTGCCCAGTACGCCTCGGTCGCGCGCCTTGCCGGATGCGGCGCATCGCCTCTCTCGACGCGTTACCGTAATTATGAACTGAAGCACTTAGACACCGCCGGCCGGTTGTCCTAAAATTGCTTTTCCCCGTCCCAGTTTTGCGGCTGGAAGTCCGCATTTCCCGCGGATCGCTCCCTTCCCCGGGACCCCTCCCGTGTCTCGCGAAATCATCTTTATTTATCAAACAGTTATGACTGACAACGGGATCCGTTTCCGCGACAGATGGCACTGTAATTGCAAACAAGGTTTTACGAGAGCAAATCATTCGAGGAGGGCCCTCCATGAGCGCCACCGTGGCCAAGGAATACCAGCACTTCATCAACGGCTCCTGGCGGAAATCCGCGTCGGGAAAGACCCTCGATGTCATGAATCCGGCGAAGGGGGAGGTGCTGACCCGGGTGCAGGCGGGGGATTCCCGGGACGTCGACGCCGCAGTTTCCGCCGCCCGGGACGCGTTCGCCACGTGGGGGAAGACCTCCCCCATGGAGAGGCAGGGGGTCCTGCTGGAAATCGCGAACCGGATCCAGAAGAGGGCAAAGGATTACGCGGCGATGGAGAGCCAGAACGTCGGGAAGCCGATCCGGGAGTCGTCGTTCATCGACATCCCGTTCGCGATCGACCATTACCGCTACTTCGCCGGGGTGCTGCGCAACCTCCAGGGGACCAC
>JAGGAJ010000140.1 GCA_017889845.1 Deltaproteobacteria bacterium | reverse complement strand
GTGACGTCGATCCGCGGGCTGACGCCCGCGCGGAAGGGGGCGTACACCGAGGTGGCGGTCCAGCTGGAGATCCAGACCTCGACCGAGGGGCTCGCGCTCCTTCTCGCCGACATCGCGAGGCAGCAGAAGATCCTGCACGTCCGGAAGCTCACCGCCAACGTCGGGACGTTCTACGCCCCGACGATGCAGCAGCGGAAGGAAGTCGTCTCCGTCTCGATGGTCGTCGCGGGGCTCTCCACGGCCCCCGCCGACGAGAAGGCGGGGGGGGGCGAGGAATGAGGAAACCGTACCTCCTCGCGCTGGCCCTGGCCCTGCTGGCCCTCTTCCTCGGGTGGCGGACGCAACAGGCGCTCGACGCCGCGCCGTCGGCGGGGGACAGCGTCGCGAGGCACGCCGCGACCGGTTGGCAGCCCGGCGCCCCGGCCCCAGATCCTCCTCCTCCCCCGGACACGGCGTCGGCGGTCGCGGCCGTGAAGAACCGCCCGCTGTTCCGGTCGGACCGGCGGCCGTACACCGAGGCGGCGGGCGCCCCGGCGCGGAACTTCGATGCGGAACTGGCCCGGCTCTCCCTGATCGGGATCATGGCGATCGGGGACGACATGAAGGGAATCGTGGTGAGCAAGGGGTCCTCCAACACGGAGCGCTGGGAAGTGAAGGTGGGGGACGACCTCCCCGGATTCAAGGTGAAGGCGATCCGGACCGAAGGCCTGGCCGTGACGGCGGAAGGCCGTGAGTTCCTGTTGCCGCTCTACGCCGGCCCGCCAACCGCCGCGGGAGGCGGCCCCGTGCGGACCGAGGTCACACGGAAGGAGCCGGCCCCGGCGCAGCCGAAGCCGGCCACTGCCCCGGCCGCGACCCCGGCTCTGCAAAGGCCGGTTCCCCAGCCGGCCGTCGCGCCCCCCACGGGTCCGGCACAGCCGGCTCCCGCAGCCCCGCAGTATCCGCGCTACACCCCGAGAAGACGGTGACGTTCATGAAGCGGTACACAGGAGAAGAGGCATGAGACAGATCGCGTGGGGAGTCTTCGTTGCGACATGGACGGCGGGAATCGCCCTGGCGTCTGGCAACAGCCCGTCGCGTTTCCCGGAAGCGGAACGGTGGAGGCCCGCGCCCGTGATCCTGGCGCAGGAATCCGCGCCCGCAACCCCGGCAACGCCGGCCGCAACGGTACCGGTACCGGAACCGGAACCATCCACCGTGCCGGTACCGTCCCCGGAGCCTCCCGCCTTGCCGGAACAAGCGCCGCCGCTGCCGGCCGGCCCGGCTTCGCTCCCGGAACATCCCGACGTTCCGGTCCCGGTTCCTGCGCCGCCCGCCGCTCCTCCCGTGCCGGAATCCGCCCCGGTTCCACCGGCCGCCCCGCCCGTGCCGGGTCCCCCTGGCAGCCGGCCCGCGCCGTTCCCGCCGGGCGCTCCCCCCGTGCCGGCCCCCCCTGCCGGCCGGCCCGCGCCGTTCCCGGCGCCGGCCCCGCCGGCCGTTCCGGCCCCGCCCCCTGCGCGCCCCGCCGTCCCGTTTTCGCCGGCAACCCCGGCCGCTCCGTCCGGCACCGGCTTCTTCGTCAAATTCAACAACGCCGACATCTACGAGGTCATCCACACGCTGGCGCGTACCGCGGGGATCAACTACATCATCGACCCCCGGGTGCGCGGCGTCGTGAACGTGCACACCCAGGGCGTGGTCCGGAAGGACGGCGCGCTCGACCTGCTGTTCGCCATCCTGCGGGTCAACGGCGCGACGGCGGTGAAGGAGGGGGACACGTACCACATCGTCCCCATGTCCGAGGCGAAGATGGAACCGCTGCTCCCCTCGTTCCCGGGGGACAAGGGGGCCAAGGGAGCGCCCAACCAGGTGATCCTGCGCGCCTTCCCGCTCCAGTACATCGGGGTCGCCGAGATGGCGAAGGTCATCAAGCCGTTCCTGTCGCAGGGGGGCGAGGCGGTGGAGATCGCCCGCGCGAACATCCTGCTGGTGGCCGACACCGTCGCGAACACCGAGAAGGTCGCGCGGCTGGTGGAGCTGTTCGACTCCGAGGTGTTCCGCGCGGCGGGGATGAAGCTCTTCAGGCTGAAGGTGCTCGATCCCGAGGAGATGGCGAAAAACCTGGACAACATCTACGGCGCCCTCGACTTCTCCGGCACGCGGGGCGCCAAGCCCGCGGGGATCAATTTCGTCCCCATCCCGCGGCTGAACTCCCTGCTGGTCGTCAGCGCCTCCCCCCGGACGATGGAGGACGTGGAGAAGTGGATCGGCGAACTGGACCGGGAGGGGTTGGCCGCCTCGCGGCAGATCCACCGGTACCCCGTGAGGTACGGGCGGGTGAAGGACCTCGCCGCCGTCCTGGAGAAACTCTACCCGAGGAGGACTTCCCCGGTGGTCACGGACAAGGCGACGGAGTTCAAGCCGATCGTGGGCGTCGGGATGCCCGGACAGGCGTCCTTCCCGTCCCAGGCGCAGCCGTCCGGTCAGGCCGGGCCGGCGGCGGGGCAGGCTGCACAGGCGGCGCAGGCCGGGGCGAAGGCCGCGAAGGGGGAGGCGGAGGGCTCCGCGCAGCCGTTCGACATCATACCGGACGAGGCGACGAATTCCCTCATCCTGCGCGCGAGCCTGTCCGAGTACGCGGACGCGCTGGCGATCCTGAAGACGATCGACGTGTACCCCCAGCAGGTGCTGCTCGAGGTGCTGGTGGGGGAGGTGAACCTCAAGGACGACCTGAAGCTGGGGATCGACTGGAAGTGGCAGGGGACCAACGACGGGGTCGCCCAGACCGCCACCCTCGCACCCGGCTTCCTGCTGAACAACTTCAGCTACCTGATCGAGAAGACGAACCGGCTCACGGCCGCGTTCCGGTCGCTGGCGGAGGACGGCAGGGCGTCGGTCATCTCCTCCCCGAGCGTCATCGCGACGAACGGCAAGAAGTCGAGGATCAACGTCGTGGACCAGATCCCGATCGAGACCTCGACACTGGTTACCAACTCGAATCCGCCCGTGACGACCACCACCGTGGAGTACCGCGACGTGGGCGTCATTCTCACCTTCGTGCCGTACATCAACGACCTCGGACTGGTGACGCTGGAGATCGAGCAGGAGGTGAGCGACGTCAGCACCATCGGCGCGGGATCGAACCCGACGTTCTTCAAGCGGAGCATCTCGACCAACCTCGTGGCCTCCCAGGACCAGAGCATCGTCCTGGGCGGGCTGGTGAAGGAGCGGAAGTCCCTGGACCGGAGCGGCCTGCCGTGGTTCTACAAGATCCCGGTGTTCGGGTGGCTCTTCGGCTCCCGGGAGGACAGCGTCAGCCGGAACGAGCTGCTGATCTTCATCACCCCGCGCGTGATCCGGAGCGTGGAGGAGGGGATCCGCCTCAGCCGGGACTTCGAGGAGCGGGTGTCGCAGTTGAAGGCCCGGATGCGGGAGACGCAGGGAATCCGCCTGAAGGTGGAGCCGGTCCTTCCGGTGCCCGACGCGGCGAAGGACATCCCGCCGGCCAACCCGCCGCCGCAGTGAGCCGAGGGGGACATTCCCGTGCTTTTCGACGAGGAAACCGGGAGTGTCCCCCGCCGTCTACAGGTACCGGGAGATGTCGGGCGGGAGGGCGTGCTCCCGGTAGACCACCTTCCCCTCCCGGCTGATGAGGACGTAGGTGGGGATGCCGACGACGCCGTAGTCGCGCGCCACTTTACCCTTCTCGTCGAGGAGGACGGGGTACCGGATGTCGCGGGCTTTCACGATGGAGGACACCTTCTCCCGGGACTCCCGGAAGTCCAGCCCCAGGACCTGGAGCTTATCCGAAAGCGGGCCGCCGTGCAGGGAGTTGATCTCCGGGATCGCCGCCTTGCACTCCGGGCACCACGTCGCCCAGAAGACGAGAAGGACCGATTTCTTCCCCAGGTACTGGTTCAGCGACACCGGCTGACCGTCGAGCGCGGGGAGGGTGAAGTTCGACGGCGGCGAAGCCTCCCCCGGGCCGCCGGCGGAGGGCGCGCCCGCCGTCAGCCGTTCCGGCCCCGCGAGCGCGGTGCCGCACGCAAGGAACAGGAGCAGGGCGATGGCGTGACGAGACCGCATCCGGTTTCCTCCCACGTCTCGTTCGATGGCCCCCGGCGAAGGGGCGATTCAGACCAGCCGCCTCCCCGCCTCGAGGAGCAGGTACTCCCCCGCCAGCAGCAGCAGGAACGCGAACCCCTGCTTGACCCGGACAAGCCACTCCCCCGACCGGGGGAGCCGGGCGAGCAGCCCCGCGAACGCGCCCAGTGCAACGACGGGGATGCCCATCCCCAGCGCGAAGGTGAACAGCAGGGTCGCGCCGAAGAGCGGATTTCCCCTGGAGCCGACGTAGAGCAGCACCCCTCCCAGCACAGGCGCCGTGCACGGCCCCACCACAATTCCCGAAACCACGCCGACGAGGAACGCCCCGCCCGCCCCGCCCCGGTCCCCGCCCGCCGCGCCCAGCCGGGAGAAGAACGCCGGCGTCGGGATCCGGATGACGTCGAAGAGGGAGAGGGACAGGACGATGCAGACGTTGCCGGCGAGGAAATAGGAAAGGGGGTGGGCCGTCACCTCGCCGAACATCTGCCCGGTCAGGGCGGCGGCCATCCCGAGGGCGGCGTACGTCAGGGCCATCCCGATGACGTACGACGCGGACAGCAGGACCGTCCGCCCACGCGACCCGCCGCCGCGGCTCCCGAGGTACCCCACCGTCACCGGCAGGATGGGGAAGGTGCAGGGGGTGAAGCCGGTCGCCAGACCCCCGAGGAACGCGAGCGCGTACGCCATCGGCGAGCCGGCCTGGAGGTGCGCCTGGAAATTCATGGAACCAGTGTACATCCGGAAACCTCCGGGTAAAATGCCATATCATACGAATGAG
>JAGGAJ010000139.1 GCA_017889845.1 Deltaproteobacteria bacterium | reverse complement strand
CTCGTCCCGGACGGACACCGCGACGAACCCGTCCCGGCACCGGTAGATCCCCGACGGCGGGAAGGAGGGGTCCACGTTCCCCGCCCGTGCCCGGTCCTTCCCCGCGACTCCCGCGTACGGCCAGGTCCAGTCCAGCGTCCGGATCATCGCCTCCGCCTGGGAGAGGTCGATCATCTGCCCCTCGCCGGTCGTCCGTCGCGCCGCCAGGGCGGCGAGGATCGACGTGGCGGACAGGAGCGCCGCCGTGTAATCCCCCACCCAGAACCCCGCCTTCATCGGCGGGTGGTCCGGGAACCCCGTGATGGCGGAGAACCCGGAGACCGCCTGCGCGGTGGCGTCGTACGAGGCGCGCCCCGCGGAATACGGTCCCCACTGGCCAAAGCCGGAGTTGGCGGCGTATACGATCCGGGGATTGCGCTCCCGGAGCTGGAGATACCCCACGCCCCACTCGTCCATCGTCCCGGCGCGCAGATTCTCCACCACCACGTCGGACACCGAGGCGAGCCGCAGGAACAGCTCCTTCCCTTCGGGCGGGTGCAGGTCGAGTCCCGCGTGCAGCTTGTTCCGGTTCAGGGACAGGAAGGCGGGCGAGATCTCTTTCCAGAAAAACCCTTCCGGGGCGACGTACCGCATCAGGTCGCCGCGGTACGGCAGTTCCACCTTGATCACCTCGGCCCCGAACTGCCCGAGGTAGTCCGCCGTTGCGGGCCCGAAGATGCGGGTGGCGACCTCGAGGACCCGGACCCCCGCGAGCGCCTCGGGCTTCCCCGGGACTTTCGAGGGGGCGAGCGCCTCCTCCGCGAACTCCCGGAAACCGCTCACGACCGGAGGTCAGACGGCAAGGTACTTCTCCTTGACCTCGTCGTCGGCCAGGAGGTCCTTCATCGTCCCCTCGTACTTCACGGACCCCTTGTCGATCACGTAGCCGCGGTCGGCCACCTTCGCGCAGAAGTGCAGGTTCTGCTCCGCGAGCAGCACCGTCACCCCCTCCTTGCGGATCTGGAGGATCATCTCCGCCAGCAGGGCGACGACCAGCGGCGCCAGCCCCTCGGACGGCTCGTCGAGGAGGAGCAGCTCGGGGTTCGTCATCAGCGTCCGGGCGATGGTGAGCATCTGCTGCTCACCGCCGGACAGCTGCGACCCCAGGTTCCTCTCCCGCTCCTGGAGCCGTGGGAAAAGGGCGTACACCCGGTCCACCGTCCACGGGTTCTCTGCCTGCTTCTCCCGGCGCGTCGCAACCTCCAGGTTCTCCCGCACCGTCAGGTCGGGGAAGCAGCGCCGGTCCTCCGGGACGAAGCCGATCCCCCTGCGGCAGATCCGGAACGCCCGCAGCCCGTTGACCTTCTCCCCCTTGAACCGCACCTCCCCGGACCGGGGGGCCGTCAGGCCGATGACGGATCGGAACGTCGTGCTCTTCCCGGCGCCGTTGCGGCCGAGGAGGGCCACCACCTCCCCCTTCGCGACGGACAGGGAGACGTCGAAGAGGATGTGGCTGCGGCCGTAGTACGTGTTGACCCCGTCGAGTTCGAGAAGCGCCATCGGTACGCCTCCCCCCCTACGCGGAAATTTCCTCCCCGAGGTACGCCTTGCGCACCTGGGGGTTCGCACGGATCTCGGCCGGCGTCCCGTCGGCAATGACCATCCCCTGCTGCAGCACCACGATCTTCTCGGAGATGCCGAAGACGATGTCCATGTCGTGCTCGGTGAACACCAGCGTCAGCCCCTGCTCCCGCGAGATGGTGCGCAGCAGTTCCACGGTCTCCCGGCTCTCGAACCGGGACATCCCGGCGGTGGGCTCGTCCAGCATCAGCAGCCGGGGACGGGAGGCCAGCGAGATGGCGATCTCCAGCCGCTTCTGGTCCCCGTGGGAGAGGATCGACGCGGACTGCTCGTACTTCTCCGCCAGCCCGACCTGCCCGAGGATGCCGAGCGCCTCCGACGCCACGGCCGGGTACCGCCGGGCGAGCCCGACGGGGTTGCGGCTGCTCCGGTGGTGGGCGAACAGGGCCACCTGGACGTTCTCGAACACCGTCATGCGCGGGAAGATGTTGGTGATCTGGAAGGAGCGGCCGACCCCCTTCCGGATGATCCGGTACGGCGGCACGCCGGACACCCGCTCCCCGTCGAAGATCACCTCCCCGGAATCGGGGGGGAACAGGCCGGTCATCACGTTGAAGAGGGTGGACTTCCCCGCCCCGTTCGGCCCGATGATCGCGCGGATCTCCCCCTGCCGGACCGAGAAGGTCACGTCCTGGAGGGCCCGCACCCCTCCGAACGACTTCACGACGCCGCGGATTTCGAGAACGTCCATCGGCGCACCCATCCCCGCTTCCCGAAGGCTGCCCGCGCCTTCTCGTTTACGAACCCCACCACTCCGCCCGGCAGCAGCAGCACCATGACGAGCAGAATGATCCCGAGCACCAGGGCCCATTTCTCCGTCCACGCCACCAGGTACGAGTTCAGGACGGTGAAGACCACCGCCCCCACCATCGGCCCCGCGAACGTGTAGATCCCGCCGATGATCGTCATGAACACCGGCTCGCCCGACTTGGTCCAGTGGATGATGTCCGGGGTGATCGACTTCTCCATGAGGGCGTACAGGCCGCCCGCAAGGCCCGTGAACGCCCCGGCGATCACGAAGGCGGCCCACTGGTACAGCTTCACGTTCACGCCGAGGTACGCGGCCCGCTGGGTGTTCTCCCGGATCGCCTTGAGGGTGGACCCGAAGGGGGAGGAGCGGATCCGCCGGAGGATCTCCACGGAGACGCCCACCACGGCGAGCGCGAAGTAGTACATCGCCTGCGTGGAGCCGATCTCCACCCCTCCGGGCAGCGGCCGGACGGGGATCCCCTGGATCCCGTTGTCCCCGCCGGTGAAGCCGTACCACTTGAAGGCGATGGTGAAGACGAGCTGCCCGAACGCCAGGGTGAGCATCGCGAAGTGCACACCAGACAGCCGGACGCAGAAGAATCCGATCAGGGCGGCGACGGCGGCGGCGAACACCGGAGCGAGGAGGAGCGCCGGAAGCGTGGAGACCCCCGCCTTGGTGGCTAGGAGCCCCACGGTGTACGCCCCCACGCCGTAGAAGGCCGCCTGCCCGAAGGAGAGCAGGCCGGTGGTTCCGAGGAGCAGGTTGAAGGCGACCGCCACAAGGGAAGCGATGAAGATCTGCGTCAGGAGGTACTGGTAGAACCGGCCGGTGACCAGGGGGACGGCCAGCAGCAGCAGCACCGGGATCACGCGCACCAGGGGATTCACGGAGAAGTGGACCGGAGAGATCTCCTGCGCCTCCATGCCCAGGTTCTTCTCGGAGAGCGCCTTGATCTTCAGGGGGCGGCCGAACAGCCCCCACGGGCGGACCACGAGGATCGCCACCATCAGCAGGTAGATGAGCGACATCTCGAACTCGGGAAAGACGATGATCCCCACCGTCTCCAGCGTCCCGATGAGGAGCGAGCCGATGAGGGCTCCCCACAGGTTCCCCAGGCCCCCGATGACCACCACGACGAACGACTCGATGATGACCTCGGTCCCCACGCCGGGGAACACGGTGCGCGCCGGTCCCGCGAGCGCCCCCCCGAACCCCGCCAGGATGGCGCCGAAGGCGAAGACCAGCGTGAAGAGGGCGGACATGTTGATCCCGAGGGCGTCCGCCATCTCCCGGTCGGAGGAGGTGGCCCGGACGATCTTCCCCGTCCGGGTCCTGTACAGGAGGTACCAGAGCACCAATGCGATCGCGGGCGCCAGCACCAGCACCAGCAGCGTGTACACCGGCACAGTGCCGCCGAATATCGTGACCGCCCCGGAGATCGCGTCCGGCTTCGGGATCGACTTGTACTCCGGTCCGAAGACGATCTTGGCCAGGTCGTCGATGATGAGGACCAGCGCGTAGGTGAGCAGGAGCTGGTAGATCTCCTCCTGCACGTAGATCCGGCGCAGCAGTCCCGTCTCGATCACCGCCGCGATGAGCGCCACCCCCAGCGGCGCCGCCAGCAGCGCTACCACGAACCCCGCCGGGCCGGTCAGGTGCAGCGTGAGGGCGTAGATGAAATACGCCCCGAGCATGTACAGCGCCCCGTGGGCGAAGTTGAGGATATTGAGCACACCGAAAATCAGGGTGAGGCCGGAGGAGATGAGGAAGAGGAACGCCGCCTGCCGCAGCGCGGAGAGCACCTGCACCGTCAGGAACGACACGTCGATGGTTGCCATCATGCCATGGTCCGTTTCGCCTGGGATCGTGGAAGGGGCCCCCCCGCGAGGGGGCCCCCGTTTATCTTGCGCCGGTCCGAAAGACCCTCTACTTGTTCGCCTCCTGCGCCTTCTTCCAGTCGGCGAGGGAGTAGATCACCTTATCCGCCGGGAACACCTCGGTGTTTGTCACGATCGTGATGGGGTAGTTCTTGTCCCACCCGATCTCCCCGATCATGTAATCCGCGTACAGCTGGTGGTCCTCCTTCCGCAGCGTCGCCTTCCCGCGCGGGGCGTCGATCGAAAGCCCCTCCAGCGCCGCGACGACCTTTTCCGCGTCCAGCGACCCGGCCTTCTTCACGCCTTCGGCTAGGAAGTAGATGCCGTCGTACCCCTGGGCGGCCCACGCGCTCGGGTACTCGTTGTTCTTCGCCAGGTACGCCTTCACGAACTCCTGGTTCTTCGGGGTGTTGGGCCAGTGGAAGTAGTACCGCTGGTCGGCGATGATCCCGGTGGGCATCTCTTTCCCCATCGCCCGCGCCAGGGAGACGTCCGCCCCCGTGGCGATGACCCACTTCATCTTGTCGAACAGTCCGTACGGCTTGGCCTGCTTGAAGAACGCCACGAGGTCCCCGCCCCACAGGG
Organism: Deltaproteobacteria bacterium; assembly: GCA_017889845.1. Taxonomy (GTDB): domain Bacteria; phylum Desulfobacterota; class Deferrimicrobia; order Deferrimicrobiales; family Deferrimicrobiaceae; genus JAGGAJ01. The sequence goes on along the minus strand of JAGGAJ010000139.1, from coordinate 71 downwards.
AGCAGTACACCGCGTCGGGCTTGGCCTGCAGGATCGCGTTGATGTAGGAGGTGTAGTCCGGGGTGGCGAGC
>JAGGAJ010000138.1 GCA_017889845.1 Deltaproteobacteria bacterium | reverse complement strand
GTGGAGGCGTCCGCGGAGAAGAACGAGGGGTACCTGAAGGAGATGCTCGCGGCCGACCGCGGCGCCGCCGTCCTGGGCGAGTTCGGAATCGGTGCGAACGCGGGGGTGACCTCCTTCACCCGGGACATCCTCCTGGACGAGAAGATGGGCGGGACGATCCACCTGGCCGTCGGCCGCTCCTACCCGGAGTCCGGCGGAAGGAACGACTCCGCGGTCCACTGGGACATGATCAAGGATCTGCGGTCGCAGGGAGAGCTCCACCTGGACGGCAAGCCGGTCCTGCGGACCGGCGTCCTGTTCGGTACGACCCCGAAGGGGATGAGGAAGCGGGCGCGATGAGGCGGGCGGCTTCCATCCTCCTTCTGTCCGTCGCGTTGGCCGTGGCGGCCGGCGTCCCCGCCTCCGCGGCGGGGAACGAGATCCTGCGGAAGGCGCGCGCGCGGCAGGCCGAGGCGGCGGAGGTCGAGGCGAGGGCGAAGGCCAAGGCGCAGGCCGAGGAGCGCCGCGCGGTGCAGGGGTATCGGAACGCCCTCCGGGCGGACCCGAAGGACGCGGTCGCCATGGTCCGCCTCGGGGACGCCTATGCCGCGGGCCGCGGAATCGAAAAGGACGAGGCCGAGGCCGTCGCGTGGTACCGGAAGGCGGCGGAACTGGGGAACCCCGACGGCCGGTACGCCCTGGCCTCCCGGTACGCGAGCGGCCGCGGGGTGGAGCAGGATTACGCGGAAGCCGTCCGGTACGCCCTCCTCGCGGCGGAACAGGGGAACGCGGCGGCCGGGGCGCTGGTCGGGCTCCTCTGCGAGCGGGGCATGGGCATGCCGAAGGACGACGCGGCGGCGCTCTCGTGGTACCGGTGGGCTGCGGAAGCGGGCGACGTGACGTCGCAGAAACTCCTCGCGTACCGGTACCTCGAGGGTCAGGGCGTCCCGAAGGATGCGGCCGCGGCCGCGGCATGGTACCGGCGGGCGGCGGAGGCCGGGGAGGCGGATGCCCAGGCGCGCCTGGCGGCCATGTACCGCTTCGGAGTCGGTGTGGCGAAGGACGACGCCGAGGCGTTCCGGTGGTACTCCCTCGCGGCGAAAGGGGGAAACGGGGAAGCGTTCGCGGCGATGGGCGGCATGCTCCTGTACGGACGCGGAACGGCACCGGACCTGGAGGCCGCGGCGAAGTGGATCCTCAAGGCGTCGGACCGCGGGATCCCGGAGGGGGAATTCCTGCTGGGGGTGCTGTATGCGTACGGGCGCGGCGTTCCACGGAACGACGGGGAGGCTCTCCGCCTGTTCCTCCGGTCCGCGGAGGAAGGGTACGTCGACGCCCAGCTCCAGCTCGCGAAAATGTACCTCGAAGGGAGCGGCGTGCCGAAGAACGACAACGAGGCGGCCGCGTGGTACCGCCGGGCGGCGGAAGGAGGGAACGCGGAGGCGCAGGCGATGCTCGGCTGGATGCACGAGACCGGCCGGGGTGTGCCGAAGGACCCGGGGGAGGCGGAGCGGTGGTTCCGGCTCGCCGCGGCGCAGGGAAACGCCGTCGCCCGCGAGCGCCTGAAATACCTCGAGACGCTGCACCGCACCTCCGGGAAAGGACCGGATACCGGCCCCGCGGGTCCCTGAGCCGGTCCCGTACGCCCACCTCGCCCGCCGACGGTCCCGCGTCACTTCCCCAGCAGGACCACGGTAGTTCTCGGGTGCACCAGGTACCGGTCGTCGGGATCGAGGAGCGGCCCGTCCCCGTTCTCCGCGAAATCTTCCCCCGCCGAGAGGCTCGTGTCCACCGCGCGCCGCCACCGCATGCCGGCGGGCGGGGGTGGGATCCGCACCTCGAACTCCCGGTAATCACCGTTCAGGATCAGGAAGAGGAGGTACTCCCCCGCGTCCGAAGGTTCCTCGCTCCCGTCGAGGAGGAAGCAGAGCAATCGCCCCTCCGGGTCGTCCCAGCGGGGTGGAGAGAGATTTCCGTCGAACCACTGTATGTCCGGGATCGCATTCCGGTCCCGTGCCGTGTCGCTGCCGCTGAAGAACCTGCGCCGCTGGAGGATCGTGTGCTTCTTCGTGAAGGCGATCGCCTTCCGGAAGAAGCCGACCATGTCCGCGTTCCGTTCCGCCTCCCCCCAGTCGAACCACGAGACCGGGTTGTCCTGGCAATAGGCGTTGTTGTTCCCGCCCTGCGTCCGGAGGAACTCGTCCCCCCCCAGCATCATGGGCGTTCCCGAGGAGAACAGGAGGATGCAGGCGTGGTTCTTCGCGAGCCGCCGTCGCAGGCGCACGATCTCCGGATTCCCCGTCGGCCCTTCCGCCCCGCAGTTCCAGGAGTGGTTGTCGTCCGTGCCGTCCCGGTTCCCCTCCCCGTTCGCCTCGTTGTGTTTCCCGTCGTAGGATACCAGGTCGTTCAGGGTGAAGCCGTCGTGGCAGGTGACGAAGTTTACGCTGTTGTAGGCGGACCTCCCGTCGTCCCCGTACAGGTCGGCCGACCCCGTCAGGCGGAATCCCAGCTCCCGCAGCTGGCCCGCATCCCCCTTGACGAACCGGCGCACGGAGTCGCGGAACCGGCCGTTCCACTCCGACCAGTCGACGGGGAAGTTCCCCACCTCGTACGCTCCGAGGTCCCACGGTTCGGCGATGAGCTTCGCCCGCTGCAGGACGGGGTCCTGCGACACGGCATCGAAGAAGGAGGCGCACTTCCGGTACATCCCCCCCTCGCGGCCCAGCACGGATGCGAGGTCGAAGCGGAATCCGTCGACGTGCATCGTCTCGACCCAGTACCGCAGCGAGTCCATCACCAGCCGGATCGCGGGGCCGCTGTCCAGGTTGAGGGAGTTCCCGCACCCGGTCCAGTTCATGTAGTACCGTCCGGGATCGTGCGGCCCGCCGGTCAGAACGTAGTACGACGGATTGTCGATTCCCTTGAAGGAGATTGTCGGCCCCAGCTCGTTCCCCTCCCCGGTGTGGTTGTACACCACGTCGAGGATCACCTCGATCCCCGCGCGGTGGAGCTCCCGGACCAGCGTCTTGAACTCCTCCACCTGGCAGCCGGGGTACCGTCCGGTGCCGTAGGAGACATCCGGGGCGAAGAAGCCGATCGTGTTGTATCCCCAGTAGTTCGTCAGGCCCCTCTCCCGGAGGAAGTCGTCCACGTAGAACTCGTGGACGGGGAGAAGCTCGACCGCGTTCACGCCCAGCGACTTCAGATGAGGGATCTTCCCGATGAACCCGAGGTAGGTGCCGGGGTGGTCGACCCCCGCGGAGGGATGGGCGGTGAATCCCTTGACGTGCGTCTCGTAGATGACCAGCCGCTCGAAGGGGATCGCCGGCGGGGCGTCCCCCTGCCAGTCGAACCGGTCGTCCACGACGACCGACTTCGGCACGACCGCGGCATTGTCCCGCCGGTCCAGGGAGAGGTCCCTCGCGGGGTCGCCCGGGTCGTACGCGAGGAGGAGGTTGCCCCGGTTGACCAGCTTGCCCGTGACCGCTTTCGCGTACGGGTCGAGAAGGAGTTTCCGGTCGTTGAACCGGCACCCACGGCCCGGATCGAAGGGGCCGCGCACCTTGTACCCGTACATCTGGCCGGGGCCGACGCCGTGTACGAAGGCGTGCCAGACGTTCCGGTCGCGGGCTTCCACCCGGATGACGTCCGTGGGTCCGCCATCCTCCCGGTCGAAGAGGAGGAGGAACACCTCCGTCGCGTGCAGGGAGTAGAGAGCGAAGTTCACCCCCCCATTCCGCACCGCGGCCCCGAGGGGGTGGAAGGCTCCCGCGGAGATCCGGCGCGATGTCGCGTGCCGCAGTTCTGTCGTCATGGTCTCCGCCTCCCGCAGGGCATGCTATCGTACCTGTCGTATCCGGAGAAGGAGGATGGATGATCGAACCCGGCGCGCCCGCCGTCGAGGAACAGGTCCCGGACATCCCGACGCGGATCCGCACGGGCCTCTCGGCGGGGATGCAGACCTCCCTGAAGATCATCAAGGTGTCGATCCCGCTGTACGTCGGGGTCACGCTGCTGAAGGGGACACCGGTCCTGGACCTGCTGGGGAAGGCCTTCGCCCCCGTGATGGGGCTGTTCGGCCTTCCGGGGGAGGCGGCCTTCGCCTTCGTCGCGGCCTTTCTGCTGAACCTGTACGCCGCCATCGCGGTGATCGTCCCGCTGAACCTCACGCCGTTCCAGGTGACGCAGTGCGGCCTGATGATGGGGATCGCCCACAACCTGATCGTGGAGGGGGCCGTCCTTTCCACCACGGGAGCGCGCGGGTGGGTGCTGACCCTGTGCCGGCTCGTGATCGCATGCGCCGCGGGCCTGCTCCTTCGGGGGCTGTGGCTCCTGGGGGGTGTGTGATGGAACCCCTCCTGGCCGCCCTGCTCGGGGCGCTGAAACTCTCGGCCAAGCTGATCCTCATCATCGTCCCCCTGGTGACGCTCTTCGAGGTGCTGCGCCACCTCCCCGTCTTCCGGAAGGCCGGGAACATCGTGGAGCCGGCGATGCGGGGGGTGGGACTGACCCGGGACGCCGCCGTTCCGCTCTTCACGGGGATCTTCCTCGGCCTCGCCTACGGCGCCGGGATCATCATCCGCGTGGCGCAGCAGAAGAACCTCCCGGACCGGGAGCTGTTCCTGATGGGCCTGTTCCTCGCCACCTGCCATTCGGTGATAGAGGACATCCTCATCTTCGCGGTGATCGGCGGGAGCGGCCTCGCGATCCTGGGGGTGCGGCTGGGGCTGGCGGTCGTGCTGACGGGCCTGATGGCCCGTATCTGGAAGCCGGCATGAACCGTCCCGATTCCTCCCGTCATCCATTGGGGGGAGCCCGGGAGGGGCCTTGCGGGAGGATCCGATGAGCATCCGTGCATTGTCGCTTTCGGTGGCGTTCTGCGCGGCGTTCGCCGCGGTTGCGGGGGGAGCGACTCCCCCCGGCGAGGGGGGACCATTG
>JAGGAJ010000137.1 GCA_017889845.1 Deltaproteobacteria bacterium | reverse complement strand
GTGGTAGGTGACTTTCCCTCTCCCGCGGAGCCCCGCCTCGTGCGCTTTCGCCACCCGGACGAGGAACTGGGAGAGCTCGTAGATCCGCCCACCCGCCCGCTTCGCGCGGGCGAGCATCGCCGGGTCGTCCCGGAACAGCATTGGGTAGTGGTGCTTCACCATCGCGGCGCAGGAGCCGGACGGGGTCACAATCGGGTCGTCGCCGTCGAAGACCGTGAGGAAATGCGCCGCCGCCGAGCGGGCTTCCCCCACGTACCCCGCGTTGAACGCCGGCTGGCCGCAGCACGTCTGCCCCTTCGGGAATACCGGCGTCGCCCCGAACCGGCGCAGCAGCCGCACCGTCGCCTCCCCCACTTCGGGGAAGAAGGTGTCCACCAGGCACGTCCCGAACAGCAGCACCTTCATGGCGGCTTTCCGAGGAGGTGCCGGAGGGCACCGTGCAGCTCCGGGAAGCGGAAGCGGTAGCCGGTCTCCTCGAGACGGCGGGGAACGACCCGGGCGCTGGCCAGGAGCAGGGCGTCCGCCATCTCGCCCCCCACCGCGAGGCGTAGCGCGAAGGCGGGGACCGGGAACAGCGTCGGCCGGGATAGCACCTTCCCCAGCGCCCCGGTGAACTCCCGGTTGGTGACGGGGCACGGCGCCACGGCGTTCACGGGTCCGCGGAGATCCCCGTTCGCCAGGACATGGAGGACAATGCCGGGGAGGTCGTCGAGGGCGACCCAGCTGACGTATTGGCGACCGCTTCCGAGCGTACCCCCCAATCCGGCGCGAAACGGGGGAAGCATCCGCGCCAGCGCTCCCCCCGCAGGAGTCAGAACGACCCCGATCCTCAGGTGTACGACGCGGATCCCTTTTTGCGCCGCCGGTTCCGCCGCCGCCTCCCACTCCCGGCACACCTCGGACAGGAAACCCGTCCCCGCGGGGCTCTCCTCCGTGAGCAGGTCGGCGCCCCGGTCGCCGTAATACCCGACCGCGGAGGCGCACACCAGCGTCTTCGGCGGCCCCGGAAGAGCCGCGAGGGCGTCGCAGAGGAGACGCGTCCCCTCCACGCGGCTGTTTCGGATCGCGGCCTTCCGCGCGGCGTTCCACCGCGCGGCCGCGATGTTCTCCCCGGCCAGGTGGACGACGGCGTCCAGTCCCGCAAGCCCTGCCGGGTCGGCGATCCCCTTCTCCGGGTCCCAGCGGACCGCTTTCTCCCCCGGAACGGGGCGGCGGCGGACCAGCCGCACCACCTCGCTCCCCGCGGCGGAGAGCGCCGAAACCACCTCGGCCCCGATCAGCCCGCCGGACCCGGATACCGCTACGCGCACCCCCCGCCCCCTCCTCCGGATTCCCCGCCGGGATCATCCGGCATGTCCCCGGGGTCCCCGCGGAGATCACCCCTTCCGTTCCGGTGAAGGTGAACCACCTCCGGCCGTTCGCTGTCAGCCGGGACGGGCGGCCGCGGGGCAGCCGCGGAAACGGAATACGACAGGATCAACTTCCGCAGGATCTCCCTCGCCTCGAACGCCTGCTCCCGCCGCACCATGAGCCGCGCGGGCTGGGCCCAGGGATAGGCGTAGCCGAAGAACTCGTCGCGGAAGAAGTAGTCGACCCGCTCGGGATCGAGGAGCGACTTGACCATCGCGATGTCGATGGGATTGTATGTCCGGAGGATTTCCTCGTATCCGGTGGAACCGTTCACCGCATTCCCTCCGGGTTCCATCATACCCCCCGCCGTCCCCGGGTGGAACGGGCGGTCCCGGCCGGAGCCGGGAATGGCACGTCAGGGGACCACGACCATCCCCAGGTCGCCGTTCGCGTGGTTCGCCACGTATACGTTCCCCTCCTCATCCTCCCCGAACGTGCTGATGTTCCAGGCGGGAGAGAGGAGGAGCGCGTTGTCCCAGGCAGCGCCGTTCCTCCTCAGCCCCCAGATGCGGCCGCTGCAATAGTCCCCGAAGAGATAGACCCCCTGCAAGGAGGGGAATGCGGCACCGCGGTACACGTAGCCGCCGGTGACGGAGCACCCGAGCGAGTGGTCGTACGCGAAGACCGGGAGAGCAAGGCCGGTTTGGTCGCAGCCCACGGTCCCGGGGGGATAGCAACTGCCGCCCTCCATGATGTTCCAGCCGTAGTTTCGTCCCACGTTGTCGCCGGCAGGCTGGAAGTCGATCTCCTCGAATGTCCCCTGCCCCACGTCGCCGACGTAGAGGTCCCCCGTTCCCCGATCGAAGGAGAAGCGCCAAGGGTTCCGCAAACCCAAGGCCCAGATCTCCCCCCCCCCGGCCACGCCGCGAAACGGGTTGTCAGGAGGGATCGCGTAGGTCGCCGCTCCCGATTCGACGTCGATCCGGAGGATCTTTCCCAGGAGTGTGTCGGTGCGCTGCCCGCTGTTCAACGGATCCCCACCCCCTCCCCCATCCCCCTTGCCGATGTAGAGGTACCCGTCGGGGCCGAAGGCGAGCTGGCCCCCGTTGTGGTTACCGAACGGCTGCGGGACTCTCAGCACGATCGTCTCGCTGGTACTGTCCGCAATATTGTTATCCGCAGTAACACGGTATCGTGCGACCACGGTGTTGTCGCCGGGAACCGGCGTGTAATACACGTAGAAATACATCTTGGCGGGATATCCGGGTGGGAAGGCAACGCTCAACAGTCCCTGCTCGCCGGTAGAGGCCACGCGGGATGTGATATCCAGGAATGGGGTCGGCAACACCACCCCGTTGTCGAGGATCCGGATCCGCCCCGCCTGCTCCACCACGAAGATCCGGCCGCTCCCGTCCCCGGCATGGGTGACGTGGACCGGCCGCGTGAAGCCGGACAACACCCCGGACACCACCGTGGTAATGGAGATCTGAGGCCAAACGGTGGGGGCGTTCGTGACCGTGAGGGTGACCGGTATGACCCCGGGCGAGCCGGTGGCGCCCGCCGACGCGATCGTGACCGCCCCGTTGTACGCTCCCGCCGCCAGTCCCGCGGCGTCGACGCTCACCGTCAGCGTGGACGGGGCGGTGCCGCCCGCGGGAGCCGCCGAGAGCCAAGCCGCGTTGTCTGACGCGGTCCAGGAAAGCGTCCCGCCGCCCGAATTCGCCACCGACAGCGACTGGGGAGCCGGGTTGCCGCCGCCTGCCTGCCCCGTGAAGGAAAGGATTCCCGGCGTCACCGACAGCACGGGAGCCGGCGGCGAATCCGTGACCGTGAGGGTGACAGGTACGACCCCCGGCGAGCCGGCCGCGCCCGCCGAAACGATCGTGACCGCCCCGTCGTACGTTCCCGCCGCCAGTCCCGCGGTGTCGACGCTCACCGTCAGCGTGGACGGGGCGGTGCCGTTACCGGGAGACACCGAGAGCCAGGCCGCGTTGTCGGACGCGGTCCAGGAAAGCGTCCCGCCGCCCGTATTCGCCACGGAAAGTGGGAGGGAAACCGGGGTGACGTTGCCCGTCTGCCCCGCGAAAACAAGATTATCCGGAGACACCGACAATACGGGAACGGGTCCGGGAGTGGACCCGGGAGCGGGCGAGGAATCCCCAGAGCAACCGGATGCGGCGAGCAGAGCGACCAGGGCGGCGAGCATCATCCGCTCGGCGATTTCCGAACCGGGCCGAGCCATCGCGGGAACAAGCCCTGCGCCGGGACCTGTCCCTTCGGGTCCGCTCATTCCAGACTCTTCAGCGCCTCGAGCAGGCGCCCGTTGTCCGGCATCCCCTTCATCACGTGCCGGACGATACCCGCCCGGTCGATCACGTAGGTCACACGGCCGCCGGGGTAGTTGCGGGCGATGGTCCCGTCGATGTCCGCGATCAACGGGAACCGGATGCCGTGCTGCTCCGCGAACCGCCTGTGGGTCTCCACCGTGTCTCCACTCACGCCCAGGACCTGGGCGCCCTGGTCTTCGAAGGCGGCGAGGTCCGCCTGGAAGGCCAGCATCTCCGTCGTTCAGCCGGGAGTGAAGTCCTTGTAATAGACCGCAAGAACCACCGCGCGTTTCCCGGCGTACTCTCCCAGACGGATAGGGCCCTGCGTGGACGGGGCGACGAAGTCCGGGGCCGGCTGTCCGACCGCCAGACCGAAGACGCTTAAGGGGAACAGCGAATGGATCGCCATCATCGCCATGGTCAGGTAGCGTTGCAAGGGAGCCTCCCCGTTCCGGACTGTTTCCTGTTAGACGCGCACGGCCGGGGGGCGATTCGGGCCCTGCCCGGGGGAAGGAAGGAACCGGCTAGGCTAGCGGCGCGACCGGACGGCGGCGAGGGCGGCGAGCGCCCGGGCGCGTGCGGCGGCGTGGTCGACGGCGGGGCGCGGGTAGCTCTTCCCCAAGATCACCCCAGCCCCCGCGAGCACCGCGGCGGGCGCATCCCACGGCCGGTGGATCCAGCGGCCGGGAAGCCGGCCCAGTTCGGGGATCCACTTCCGGACGTAATCGCCCTGCGGGTCGAACTTCTCGCCCTGGAGGACCGGGTTGAAGATCCGGAACCAGGGCGCGGCATCCGCGCCGCACCCGGCGGTCCACTGCCAGCCGAAGGTGTTGTTGGCGAGGTCCGCGTCGACCAGCGTGTCCAGGAACCACGCGGCCCCTTTCTGCCACGGAAGGAGCAGGTGCTTCACGAGGAACGAGGCGGCGACCATCCGGACCCGGTTGTGCATCCACCCGGTGGCCCACAGCTGGCGCATCCCCGCGTCCACCAGCGGGAAGCCGGTCCGCCCCCGGGTCCACACGGAGAAGGCGTCGGGATCGTCCCTCCAGGGGAAGTCCCCGAACTCCGGCCGCAGCGGCGCGTGGATGGTCCCGGGGAAGTGGAACAGGAGGTGGTGCGCGAATTCCCGCCAGACCAACTGGCGAAGGAACGCCTCCGCCCCCCGCGCGGTGCCCGGGGCGCTGTCCGCCGCGGCCCACGACTGGACGGCGTGCCACGCCTGGCGCGCCCCGAGGCATCCGAAGTGCAGGTACGGGGAGAGCCGGGACGTCCCGGCGAGGTCGGGCCGGTCGC
>JAGGAJ010000136.1 GCA_017889845.1 Deltaproteobacteria bacterium | reverse complement strand
GGTACCAGCCCCCATACCTCCCGGCGGAAGGGTCTCCATGCCCGTAGAGGAGCGCAAGGAACTCCTGCGTCGCGAAAGTCGCGACAGGACGCGTTCCCGTTCTGCCGTCCCGGGCTCCCCCCGGGCGGGCGAGCGGGCCCAGGCGCATTTTCTCCGGGCGTTCCCGCCGCGACGCGGGATGGCGCTCGCCCTGTACGCCGCGGTTCCGGGGGAGGTGCCGACGGGGCGCATCCGGGAGGCGTGCCTCGCCGCGGGGGTCCGGTTGTACTATCCCCGCGTGACGGGGAAGGGGACCATCGCCTTCTTTCCCCACCGGGAGGGGGAGGGGTGGGAGGAGGGCCCCTACGGCATCCCGGAGCCGCTCCGGCGGCGGGGGTCCCGCCCGCGTGCGGGGGGGTTCGACCTCGTGGTGGTGCCGGGCGTCGCCTTCGACCGGGAGGGCCGGCGCCTGGGGCACGGGTTCGGGTACTACGACCGGTTCCTGGCCACGCTCCCCGAGGGCGTGACCCGGGTGGGGCTCGCTTTCACGCGACAGGTGATCCCCGAAGTCCCGGTCGACGCGTGGGACGTTCCGGTCCACGCACTGGTCACGGAAGAAGGGGTGATCCGGGCGTCGCACGCTTCGGGCGCACCGACAAAATAGATGCTCCACCGAGGAGGCACACCTTGAATACGTCGATGATGATCATCGCGGCGCTGGCAGCCCTGGTCGTCGGGCTCGGGCTGCTGGTGCTGTCCCTGCTGTCCAGGAAACGGATCGTGGAAGGCAAGGCGCGCGAGGATGCGGGGAAGGCCGAGGAGGTTCTCCAGGTCGCACGGAAGGAGGCGGAGACCGTCCTCAAGGAGGCCGCCCTCCAGGCCAAGGACCACATGCTCCAGGTCAAGCTCGACTTCGAGCGGGAGACGCGGGAACGGAAGAACGAGATCGGCCAGCTGGAGAAACGGCTGCTCCAGAAAGAGGATCAGGTAGACCGGAAGAACGAGCAGCTGGAGGCGCGGGCGGCGGAGTTCGGGCGCCGGGAGGCGGAACTCTCCGAGCAGGCCAGGAAGCTGGAAGCGACGCGGGAGCAGGTCGAGGCGCATCTCGCCCGGGGGAAATCGGACCTCGAGCGGATCGCGGGGCTGACTGCGGAGCAGGCCAAGGCGGAGATCGTCGAGCGGGTGGCGGAGGATGCGAAGCTGGAGGCAGGGAAGAAGATCCGCGTCATGGACGAGGAGTTCCGGGAGGAGGCGACCCAGAAGGCGCGGAAGATGATCTCGCTTGCCGTGCAGCGGTACGCGGCGGACTATGTCACCGAACACGTGGTGACCGCCGTGCCCCTCCCCTCGGAGGAGATGAAGGGCCGGATCATCGGCCGCGAGGGGCGCAACATCCGGGCTTTCGAGGCGGCCACGGGGATCGACGTCATCATCGACGACACGCCGGAGGCGGTCATCCTGTCCGGCTTCAATCCGGTTCGCCGCGAGATCGCCCGGATCTCACTCTCCCGCCTCGTGCAGGACGGGCGGATCCACCCCGCCCGGATCGAGGAGACGGTGGAGAAGGTGACCAAGGAGGTGGAGGACACGATCCGCGAGGCCGGCGAGCAGGCCCTGTTCGACCTGGGGATACACGGCGTGCATGTGGAGCTGGTCAAGCTCATCGGCAAGCTGAAGTACCGGACCTCCTACGGCCAGAACATCTACACCCACTCCCTCGAGGTGGCGTTCCTGTGCGGGATGATCGCCTCGGAGCTCGGGCTGAACGCCAAGGTCGCCAAGCGGGCGGGGCTGCTCCACGACATCGGCAAGGCGGTGGATCACGAGGTGGAGGGTCCGCACGCCCTCATCGGCGCCGACCTCGCGCGCAAGTACGGCGAGGCCGCGCGGGTCGTGCACGCAATCGGCGCGCACCACGAGGACGAATCTCCACGCGACGTGCTTCCGATCCTCGTCCAGGCCGCCGACGCCCTCTCCGGGGCCCGGCCGGGGGCGCGCCGCGAGATGCTGGCGAACTACCTCAAACGTCTCGAGGACCTCGAGGCGATCGCGAAGTCGTTCGCGGGAGTGGAGAAGTCGTACGCCATCCAGGCGGGCCGGGAGGTGCGGATCATCGTCGACAACCAGAAGATCGGCGACGACGCCGCCACGATCCTCGCCCGGGACATCGCCAAGAAGGTGGAGACGGACCTCTCCTACCCGGGGCAGATCCGGGTTACCGTGATCCGGGAGACCCGGGCGGTCGAGTACGCCCGCTGACCCTGTATCGCAATGCCGCGGAGGGGACGCCCCCCGCGGGTAACCCCGCGGTGTTTGCTGAAAGAAGGAGTGGCAGGCGCGATATGTGGGTCCTGTTCCTCGGCGACGTCGTAGGCAAGCCCGGCCGCAAGGCCGTGGGGGAATTCCTATCCCGCCTGCGCGGGGTGCGGGACGTGGACCTGGTGATCGCCAACGGGGAGAACGTCGCCAGCGGGATGGGGATGACGGAGCCCGTGGTCCGGGAGCTGTTCGACGCCGGCGTGGATGTCCTGACGGGGGGAAACCACGTCTGGGACAAGAAGGAAGGGGTCGCCCTCGTCCGGTCGGATGAGCGGATCCTGCGCCCGGCCAACTACCCGCCGGGCGTGGAGGGGCGGGGGTGGGGCGTTTTCCGCGGGAGGAGCGGGACGCCCTATGCCGTCGTCTCCCTCATCGGCCGTGTTTTCATGGGGGACTACGACTGCCCCTTCCGCTGGGCCGACGCGGCGCTCCCGGAGGTCCGCCGGCAGGCCGCTGCGGTCGTAGTGGATTTCCACGCGGAAGCCACTTCCGAGAAACGCGCCCTGGCGCTCCACCTCGACGGCCGGGTGTCGGCGATCGCCGGCACGCACACCCACGTCCAGACCGCCGATGCCCAGCTTCTGCCGGGCGGTACGGGGTACATCACGGACACGGGCATGTGCGGGCCCGCGGGGTCGGTGATCGGCATGGACCCGAAGGGGGTCCTCCGCAGGTTCCTGCTCCAGGTGCCTGTGCGGTTCGAGGTCGCCGCGGGGGAACCGGAGGCTTCGGGGGTCTTCTTCGGGCTGGACCCCGGCACGGGGGCGTGCCGGGCGGTGCAACCGTTCTGCGTGTCCGAGACTCTCATGAGGAGCCAGGAGACATGGAAGACGTTCTCGAGTCCCTGAGGAGGGGCACGGTCGAGGTCATCACCGGTGAGGAGCTGTCCCGGAAGGTCGCCGCCTCCGCGCGAGGCGGACGGCCGTTGCGGGTGAAGGCGGGGTTCGACCCGACCGCCCCGGACCTGCACCTCGGGCACACGGTGCTCATCCAGAAGTTGAAGCATTTCCAGGAGGCGGGGCACCAGGTGATTTTCCTCATCGGGGACTTCACCGGGATGATCGGGGACCCCTCGGGGAAGACGGAGACGCGGAAAGCCCTCACCCGCGAGGACGTGGAGCGCAACGCCGTCACCTACAAGGAGCAGATCTTCAAGATCCTCGACCCGGAACGGACGGAGGTGCGCTTCAACTCGGAGTGGCTGACCCCCTTGCCCATCCAGGAGATGGTGCGCGTCGCGGCGCAGATGACGGTCGCGCGGATGCTGGAGCGGGACGATTTCCGGCGGCGGTACGCGGAGGAGCGCCCGATCTCCATCCACGAGTTCCTCTACCCCCTGTTCCAGGGGTACGATTCCGTGGCGCTCCGCGCGGACGTGGAGTTCGGCGGCACCGACCAGAAGTTCAATCTCCTCGTCGGGCGCGACCTGCAGCGCGTCTACGGGCAGGAACCGCAGGTGGTCATGACCACGCCGCTCCTGGTGGGGCTGGACGGCGTGAACAAGATGAGCAAGAGCCTCGGGAACTACGTCGGCATCACGGAGCCCCCGGAGACGATCTTCGGGAAGATGATGTCCGTCTCCGACGAGCTCATGCTGACCTACTACGAGCTCCTCTCCGACGTGAGCGTGACGGAGCTGGCCGCCCTGAAGGCGGGGCTCGCCGGCGGCACGCGCCACCCGATGGAGGCGAAGACCGCACTGGCCCGCGAGCTCGTGGCGCGCTTCCACGGGGCGGCGGCGGCGCGCGAAGCGGAAGAGGGATTCCGGCGCCGTTTCTCCGCGAAGGAGTTTCCCGAAGACGCACCGCGCGTGGAGATACCCGCCGGAGGGGGGCCGGCGGACCTCGCAACGGTGGTCTCCCGCGCCTCCCGGACGTTCACTTCCAAGTCCGCCGCCCGTCGCCTGATCGCCCAGGGCGGCGTGGAGGTGAACGGCGAGCGTGCCACCGATCCCGCGGCCGTCCTGCGCCCCGCGGGGGAGTACCGGCTCAAGATCGGGAAGAAGGAGTTCGTGGTCGCAGCCATCCGCTGATCTATTTCCGCGGTCCGGTCGATTTTTTTCCTTGCATCCCGGCGGACGGTCCGGTAGATTCTTTCATCCCCCGGAAGCCCCGGTTCGGCGCACAGGGTTCAACGAAGAATCGGGAAATAGCTATTGACAGGGGGAGGGCTATTTCGTAAATTGGTAAGTCCGCCCGAGAGATCTGTCCGGCGGCGGGAAACCCGGATCTTTGAAAACTGAACAGGGAATGCGAGGTGCGAGCGGATCTTCGTTTTTCCCGCTTATCTGCAAATAAGTGGAGAGTTTGATCCTGGCTCAGAACGAACGCTGGCGGCGTGCTTAACACATGCAAGTCGAGCGAGAAAGGGGGGGGCAACCCTCCCGAGTAAAGCGGCGCACGGGTGAGTAACGCGTGGGTAACCTACCCCTCGGCGGGGGATAACTACTCGAAAGGGTGGCTAATACCGCATGAGACCACGGGGTCCTCGGACCCTGAGGCCAAAGGTCGCTCCGGCTTGCCGGGGCGGTCACCGGAGGATGGGCCCGCGTCCGATTAGCTAGTTGGCGAGGTAACGGCTCACCAAGGCTACGATCGGTAGCTGGTCTGAGAGGATGATCAGCCACACTGGAACTGGAACACGGTCCAGACTCCTACGGGAGGCAGCAGTGAGGA
>JAGGAJ010000135.1 GCA_017889845.1 Deltaproteobacteria bacterium | reverse complement strand
CCCGGGGCGATCGGGGTCACGCTGACCGAGTCGATGGAGATGGTCCCGGAGCAGACCACCTCCGCAATCGTGGTCCACCACCCGCAGGCGAAATATTTTTCGGTGTAGTCCGGAAGGAGGCGCGCCATCAGAAAGTACATCTGCGCGAACTGCGGATACGTCTACGACCCCACGGCCGGGGACCCGATGAGCGGGATCCCGCCGGGGACCCCCTTCGAGGCTCTTCCCGACGGCTGGATCTGCCCCTTGTGCTACGCGCCGAAATCCCAGTTCGACGAGCTGGAGTAGCCCCTGGACATCCTGGCGCGCATGAAGAAATCGCCCCTGGTCTTCGACGGGGCGATGGGCACCGTGATCTACGACCGCGGGGTGTTCATCCACACCTGCTACGACGAGCTGTGCCTGACCAACCCCCGGCTCATCCTCCAGATCCACCGGGACTACGTCGAGGCCGGGGCCGAGGTGATCGAGACGAACACGTTCGGCGCCAACCCGATCAAGCTGAAGGGATACGGCCTCTCCGACCGGACGGAGGAGATCAACCGGGCGGCGGTGCGGCTGGCGCGGGAGGCGGCGGGGAAGGAGGTCTTCGTCGCCGGTTCGGTGGGGCCGTGCACGGAGTCGAACCAGCGGATGCCCGACGCGTTCGCGGCGGAAGTCGAGAACGCGTTCCGCGCGCAGGTGGCGGCCTTCGCGGCGGAGGGGGTGGACCTCTACCTCCTCGAGACGTTCTCCAACCTGAACGAGCTCCTGCTGGCCGCGCGGGTGGCGAAGGAGTCCGGCGGGCCGGTCCTGGCCTCCTTCGTGCTGAACGAGCGGGGCGAGACGGCCCTCGGGACGCGGGCGGAGGCGATGGCGTCGGCGCTCAACGCGGACCCGAACGTGGACGTCGTCGGGATCAACTGCGGCACAGGCCCCTCCGGGGTATTCGACGCCCTCCAGGCGATCCTCCCCCACACCGTCAAGCCCGTGGTGGTCATGCCGAACGCGGGGCTCCCCCGGGAGATCAGCGGGCGGGTGATGTACCTGACCAGCCCGGAGTATTTCACCGAGTACGCCAAGAAGTACATCGAGGTCGGGGTGCGGGGAGTGGGCGGGTGCTGCGGCACCACCCCGGCCCACATCCGGACGATGGCCCGGGCGGTGAAATCCCTTTCCGGGGTGAAGCGGCACGTCGAGGTGAAACCGCTGATCCGCCAGGAGGCGCTGGTGTACGCCGTCCCGCCGGAGAGGAAATCCCGGCTCGCGGCGAAGCTGCTGGCCGGGGAGAGGGTCACCTCCGTGGAGTTGGTCCCGCCGAAGTCCAGCGACATGACCTCGATCCTCGCCAAGGCGCGCCAGTGCGCGGAGGCGGGGGTGGACGCGATCAACATCCCCGACGGCCCCCGGGCGAGCGCGCGCGTCTCGCCCATGATCACCGCCATCACCATCCTCCGGGAGGTGGGGATCGAGCCGATCCTCCACTACTGCTGCCGCGACCGGAACCTCATCGGGATGCAGTCGGACCTGCTGGGAGGGTACGCGGCGAAACTGGCCAACTTCCTCATCATCACGGGAGACCCGCCCAAGCTGGGGGAGTACCCCGACGTGACGGGAGTGTTCGACGTGGACGCGATCGGCCTGGTCCAGGTGGCGTCGAACCTGAACCGCGGCGTCGACATCGGCGGCAACCCCATCGACCCGCCCACGGGGATCTTCATCGGCGTGGGCGCCAACCCGTGCGCCGTGGACCTGGAGCGGGAGATCGAGCGGTACTTCCGGAAGATCGACGCGGGGGCGGAGTTCGCCATCACCCAGCCGGTCTTCGACCCGGATGCGCTGTTCTCCTTCCTCGACCGGGTCGGGAAATACCACCGGACGATCCCGGTCCTCGCGGGCGTGTGGCCCCTGCTGAGCTTCAAGAACGCGGAGTTCATGAACAACGAGGTGCCCGGCGTCGTGGTGCCGAAGGAGATCCTCCAGCGGATGGCGCGGTGCAGGACGCGCGAGGACGGCAGGAAGGCCGGGATCGAGATCGCCCGCTCGATCGTCGAGAAGGTCCGGGACCGCGTCGGCGGGTTCCAGGTGAGCGCACCGCTCGGGCACGTGGAGACGGCCCTTGCGGTCCTGGTGTGAGCCTCCGGAATGACCGCCCGCGATATCTTCCCGTTACATTTTTCCGACACGGGTTGACAATCCCCGCGCGACTCCCTGTAAACTACCCGGTATGGACGAAACCGCCCTGAGATTTTCCGAGGACCACGTCTGGGTTCTCGAGATGGGTCAGACCGTCCGCATCGGCCTTTCCGACTACGCCCAGGAGCAGCTGGGAGAGATCATCTCCGCGACGCTGGGCGAGATCGGGAAGTTCCTCGAGCGGGGCGACACCTTCGGAGAGATGGAATCCCAGAAGACGGTCGTCGAGCTCGCCTCCCCCGTCACCGGCACCATCCGCAACGTCAACGAGAGCATCGTCGAGGACCCCACGGTGATCAACGTGGACCCGTACGGCAAGGGGTGGCTCGTGGAGCTGGAGATCGAGGAACCCGAGGAACTCGAGCGGCTGATGGGGTTCGAGGAGTACGAAACCTTCGTCGAGGAGTAGAGCACCCCTTCCCCTCGCCCCGCGCACTTTCCGGTTGATGCCGGCCGTCCCTGCGTCTACAATCGGATTCCTGCGCGCAATCCCCGGCACCGCTTCCGGATGGAGAGAGGAATCCGATGGACGAACGCGAAACGGACGCGGGGAAGCCGGACCGTCCCCGCCGGGACGGCATCCTCGAGAAGATCGGGATGCACGTCCCGCAAGGGAAGAAGGACCGGCTGCACATCCAGCCCCGGTTCTTCAAGTTCCTGGGTTTCCTCGGCGTCCTCTTCCTGATCTTCTCCGTCGGGATGTTCGAGTTCTCCACCAGCCCGTACTTCTGCTCGAGCTGCCACATCATGAAACCGTACTACAAGGCGTGGAGCACGTCGAAGCACAACCACGTCCCGTGCGTGGACTGCCACTACCCGCCCGACGTCCGGGACAAGATGATCCTCAAGTTCCAGGCCCTCTCCCAGGTGGCGAAGTACGTCACCCGGACGTACAGCTCGAAGCCGTACGCGGAGATCAGCGACGAGTCGTGCCTGCGCAAGGGGTGTCACGAGACGCGCCTCCTCCAGGGCACGGTGACCTTCAAGCGGGGGATCCAGTTCGACCACAAGCCCCACCTCACCGACATGAAGCGCGGCAAGAAGCTGCGGTGCACCAGCTGCCACAGCCAGATCGTGGTCGGGAACCACATGGAGGTGACGGAGACCACCTGCTTCCTCTGCCACTTCCGCGGGGCGGTGGAGGGGCGCAACATCAACCCGATCGGCGGCTGCGGCGAAAAGTGCCACAAGGCCCCGGAGAAGGACATCAAGTTCGGGACGATGACGTTCAACCACAAGGACTTCGTCGGTTCGCGGCACGTGGCGTGCCAGAACTGCCACCTCGACGCGGTGCAGGGTGCCGGGGAGGCGAAGAAGGAGCGGTGCTTCCAGTGCCACAACGACGAGAAGCGCCTGTCGCACTTCACCGACATCGACTTCATGCACCGGGAGCACGTCACCGTGCGGAACATCGAATGCATGCACTGCCACGAGCCGATCAAGCACGCCGTGAAAACCAGCATGGAGCCGCTTCGCTTCGACTGCACCGTGTGCCACGAGCACAAGCACAACATCCAGAAGCAGCTCTACCAGGGGATCGGGGCCCGCGGCGTGCCGAACCGGCCCAGCCCGATGTTCATCACGAACGTCGACTGCCCGGCGTGCCACTACGTCCGCAAGATGGGGCCGGAGGCGGAGGCCTTCCTCGGCCAGACGTACCGGGCCGGCGAGGACGGCTGCATCAAGTGCCACGGGGAGGATTTCCGGGGGATCCTCGACGAGTGGCACAAAACGCTTTCGGACGAGATGGCCGGGACGAAACCGGCGGTCGACAAGGCGCGGGCGCTGGCGCGGGGGGCGGGGAAGGGAAACGAGAAGGCGGTCCGTCTGGCGAAGGACGCCGAGTACAACCTCCTCTTCGTCCAGTACGGGCACGGCGTCCACAACGTGGAATACGCGGTGGACGTCCTGTTGAAGGCGAAGGCGGACGCCGAGGCGGCGCTGGCGGCGTTCGGCAGGGGCGCCCCGGAGGCGAAGGCGGGGGACGGGAAGAAATAACCCGGCAGCTCACGCCCAGCGGGTTAAACAAAGCGCCCCGGGAGATCGCTCTCCAGGGGCGCTTTACGTTTCCGAAGGGGGCTCGCGGGGGGCTTCCTCTCCGCTTGCTACTCCGCTCGCTGCGGAGGACTGGTCTCCGCTCGCTTCGTACGCCGCTCCGAGGAACCCCCCGCTCCGCCCCTCACCCCGGAGGAAACGGTACTGCGCCCGCAGCGGGTTATTTCTTCCGTTTCGCGGCGAGCACCTTGTCGACGTTGGCCTGCGCCACCTTCAGCAGGTCCTTGCTCAGGCGGTAGTTGTGGGACCCCCGCCCGTTGGTGACCAGGAGATAGTTCGCCTCCGCCTGCTGGAGCAGCGTCTCCTCCTGGGAGACGTCCTTCCCCGCCTTCTTCGTGCGCGCGACGTACTCCTTCGCCTCCTCCAGCCCCACGGCGATGGCGTTCTCCTGCTTCGTGATCTCCTGCTTCCAGTCGAGGAGCATCTTGCCGTACTTCGCGTCGTGGCACTCCTCGCACTTCGCCTTCACGGTGAGGACGGTCTGCGTCCCCTTCTTCAGCTCGTGGCACTCCGTGCACTTCGTCTTCGCCGCCGCCATCACGTCGGGCGCAGGGGTCACGCCGTACGCCTTCACCTTCCCCTCGTAGAGCGCCTGCTGGGCCTTGTGGCAGTGGGCGCAGTCGATGTCCTTGCTCTCGTGGTGGCACTTCATGCACTCGGACTTCGTCACGATGCGCATCTTGTGCTTGTCGGGGGAGTGGCACTTGGCGCACTCGATCCCCACGTCCTTGACGTGGAGGGCGTGGGGGAAGGACA